>JBPEXC010000415.1:0-8993 GCA_052032035.1 Acidimicrobiales bacterium
CCGAGGACCCGCTCGCCGAGGATGTTCTTCATCACCTCGGTCGTGCCACCCTCGATCGAGTTGGCACGCGACCGCAGGAACGCCTTCTGGGGATAGGAGAAGCCCATCGCCGTGTCGGGCTGCTCGAGGTCGTAGCTGCCGTAGGTCATGCCCTCCGGCCCCAGCAGGTTCATCGTGAAGGCGTAGAGGTCCATGTTGAGGTTGGCCGACTCCATCTTGCCGACCGAGCCCTCGGGCCCGGGGACCCCGGCCTTGCGGTTCTGCGAGGCCCGGATGTTGGTGAGGCGGTGCACCTCGGCACGGGTCCAGAGCTTCATCAGCTCGTCGCGCTCGACCGCGCCGGCGCTCTTCGACTCCTTGTAGGCCTTCACGGCCACCGAGATCGGACCGGACCCCTTCTCGGGCACGGTGCCGCCGATCGACACCCGCTCGTTCATCAGGGTGGTGAGCGACACGCGCCAACCCTCGCCGACCTCGCCGAGGCGCTCGGAGTCGGGGGTGGTGGCGTCGGTGAAGTAGACCTCGTTGAACTCGGCCTCGCCGGTCATCTGACGCAGCGGCCGCACCTCGACGCCGGGCTGCTCCATGTCGACCACGAAGTAGGTGAGGCCCTTGTGCTTGGGCTGATCGGGATCGGTGCGGGCGACGAGCATGCCCCACTTGGCCAGGTGGGCCAGGGTGGTCCACACCTTCTGGCCGTTGAAGCGCCACTCGTCGCCGTCACGCTCGGCCTTGGTGGCCAGGCCGGCGACGTCGGAGCCGGCGCCGGGCTCGCTGAAGAGCTGGCACCACACCTCCTCGCCGGTGAACAGGGGACGGAGGTAGCGCTGCTTCTGCTCCTCGGAACCATGCGTCAGCACGGTCGGGGCGCCCATGCCGTAGCCGATCGGGTTGCGCAGGTACGGCGACGGCGCACCGGCCGCCGACAGGGTGTGGTTGACGACGGCCTGGAGGCGCGGGCTGGCGTCGAGGCCGCCGTAGCCGGCCGGGAAGTGGACCCAGGCGAGCCCGGCGTCGTACTGGGCGCCGAGGAAATCGACGGTGGAGGTCGACGCCGGCGGGTGGTCTGCGAGCAACTTCTCGCAGCGGGCGACGATGTCGGCCTCGGCGGAATCGGTGGTGGTGGTCGGCTCGGCGAGATCGGTCATGACCGGGCATCGTACGGACGCGCGGCGCCAGAGGCGAATCGTGCTCGCAAGTTCACGAACGGTGGTCGGCCGTTCAGTCCTCGCCGTCGAGTTCGGCGACCCTCGCCAGCAGTTCGTCGCGCACCGAGCGCCCCTTCTCGCGGGCGTTGTCGCCGGTGGTCCGCCAGCCGTGGCGGGCCGAGTAGAGCAGGGGCGGGGCGTCGAGCCGGCCCTCCCGCACCCGGGTGACCCGGGCCAGGAACAGGTCGTGGTCGAACCGCTCGATGCGGTCGAAGGTCTCGCAGAACAGGTAGGCGATCGAGTCGGGCACGACCGGCATCCCGTCGTCCATCTCGATCAGCTCGGAGGCGACGAGCTTGAACTTGTGGGCCGGGTAGGAGAAGTACTGACCCGCCACGATCTGGTCGGCGGCCAGGAGCGACACCGCGAAGCGGCCGGCGCCGACCATCAGCGGGTGGGTGTCGTGCTTGGGGCTCACCGACGCCATCACGATCGGTTCCTCGAAGGAGATCTGGGTCACCCAGTGCGAGGTGTAGGCCCGGGTGATGCCGTCGTGGCTGGCACCGACGACCTGCACCCCCTTGATCATCTGGCCGAGGGAGCGCTTCAGTTCGCGTGGGATCATCGCTGGTCGGGTCCTGTTCCGTGCGAGGGCGGGCTAGTTGCGGTGGGCCCGCAACCGGACCGCTTCGGCCTCGTGGTGGTGCGAGCGCGACGGCTGCAACGTGGCGAGTTCGTCGCGGAGACTGGCGGCGGCGTCGTAGCGGCCGAGCGCGGCGAGCGTCTTGGACAGCTCGACCCGGAACTCGAAGGGCGCACCCGGGAGCGACGCCCGGAGCTCGAGCACGGCTGCCAGTTGGCTGACGTCGCCCGATCGGAGGCAGGCCACGCGCAGGTTCTCCAGGGTGCGGGCGACGATGTCGACCGAGCTCATCACCTCGAGGTGTTGCGGCAGGAGTCGCGAGGTCGGGCGGACCCGCTGGAGGATGGTCTCGCACTCGGAACGTTCGAGGCGACGCCCGCCGTCGAAGGGGTCGAACCACTCGCGACTCACCGTCTCGCCCGGATGATGGCTGGTGAGCACGACGTGGCCGGGGAGGCCGACGGCAGCGAGGCCGACCCCGGCCCGCCGACCGATCTCGATCGCCACCACCGCCAGCGAGAGCGGGATGCCGATGCGCCGGTCGAGCACCCGGTGGATCAGCGAGTTGGAGGCGGAGTAGTAGTGCGAGGTCGCGCCGCGGAAGCCGAGGTCACCGAACACGTGCCGCAGCACGTCGTCGACGCCGGCGCCGGGGGCGAGACCGCTGGCGAGGTCGTCGAAGGCGTTGACCACCGCCGCCTCCTGGGGCGGGCGCGCGTCGACGGTGGCCACCACCGCCATCAGGCGGTCGAGACCGGCGTCCTCGCTCCGGGCGAGGAACTCGAGTCGGCGTCCGACGCTCACCGTCGAAACGCTAGGCCATCGCGGGCCGTGAGGAGGTATCGGGGTGCTCGGCCGAGGACCTCGACCCGGCGGGAGCGTCTCAGCCGAGCGGGATGGCGAGGAGGCTCTGCGTCGCCCGACCCACCGGCCCGGTCTCGTCGGCGATGTCGCTCCGGCCGAGGCCGACGCCGTCGGCGCCGACGTGGGTCTCCGACGACAGCCGCACCCACTCGCCCGCCAGGGGTCGATGGAGGGCGACGGTGAGATCCGCGTTGATCAGCCCGACCCCGGCGTCGGCGCCGTACACGGCGCCGATCCCCGATCCGAAGTCGGCGGCCGCCATCACCCGCACCAGGGGCGACGGTGCCTCCCCGTCGACGAGGGGGACCGCGAGGCGGATCCAGGCGGTCGCCGACCCGGGATCGCCGAACGTGCCCTCCTCCATGCGCAGCTCGGCGCCGTCGCGGTGGTAGACGAAGCTGGCGCCGTCGGTCAGCCACGCCGGGCGGCTCCGGGGCAGCGAGAGCGGGTCGACGGCCGCCTCGACGGTCGGGCGCCAGCCGGGCTCGGGCACCGTCGCCGTGGCCAGCGCCAGGGCGGTCGCGGTGGCGACGGTTCGACCGTCGGCGACGATCCGGGCGTGGAGGTGGTCGACCCGACGTGACACCCCGCTCGTCCACGCCACGACCGTGAGCGGGCCGAGGGGCACCGGCCGCACCAGCTCGACGCTCAGGCGGGCGATCGCTCGTCCCTCGGGCAGCACCCCTTCCACGGCGCGGGCCAGCAGCGCCGAGGGCGGTCCGCCGTGCTGGGCGTCGCCCCGCCACGGGCCGGTCGTCAGCGCCGTCGCCTCGACCGCCTCGGCGACCGCGGTGTCGGGCACCGGCTGGTCGGCGGGTGCCCGGACGTCGGCGTCGGGGCGTGGCAGGTCCTCGGTACGAGGGAGATACTCGGTACGAGGGAGATACTCGGTACGAGGGAGATACAGCGCGGGGGGAGGAACGGCCATCGGCGCATCGTCGCACAGACCACCGTCGCGACCGCTTTTTCGTCCCTCGAAGGACTTTTGCTACCTTCCCCGCGCATGTACCCAGGGATTCATGCTGCAACCAATCCTGACAAGCCCGCGGTGATCATGGCGGGCTCGGGAGAGGTGATGACCTACGCCGAGCTCGACGCCGAGGCCAACCGCGTCAGCCACCTGCTGCGCAACGCCGGCTTCGAGCCGGGCGACCACATCGCCCTGTGCATGGAGAACCATCCCCGCTACCTCGCCGTGCTCTGGGGTTGCCACTACGCGGGTCTGATCTACACCGCCCTGTCCTCCCGGCTCACCACCGAGGAGATGGCTTACATCATCGAGAACTGCGAGGCGAAGGGCTTCATCACCTCGACCTACAAGGCCGACCAGGCCGCCGAGCTGCTCGACCAGATGGACGGCGTCGACCTGCGCCTGATGCTGGATGGCACGATCGACGGCTACGACGCCTACGAGGCCGCCGTCGACGCCCAGCCCGACACCCCGCTCGAGGGCCGCGTCGCCGGCTTCGACATGCTCTACTCGAGCGGCACCACCGGCAAGCCCAAGGGCGTGAAGCCGGCGATCGAGCTGGTGCCGATCGACGAGTCGCAGCACTCGGTCGCCGGGATGCTCGGCCTGCTGTTCGGCCACACCGCCGAGAGCGTCTACCTCTCCCCCGCCCCGCTCTACCACGCCGCTCCCCTGCGGTTCTGCATGGCCAACCACGTCAACGGCGCCACCGTCGTCGTGATGGAGAAGTTCGACCCCGAGGCGTTCCTCGCCGCGGTGGCCACCCACAAGGTCACCCACACCCAGGTCGTGCCCACGATGTTCGTGCGCATGCTCAAGCTCGACGAGGCGGTGCGGGCGAGCTACGACGTCAGCTCCCTCGAGACGGTGATCCACGCCGCCGCTCCGTGCCCGATCCCGGTCAAGGAGCAGATGATCGAGTGGTGGGGCCCGGTCATCCACGAGTACTACGCCGGCACCGAGGGCAACGGCTTCGTCTACTGCAACTCCGAGATGTGGCTCGGTCACAAGGGCACGGTCGGCATGCCGATCAACTGCACGATCCACATCGTCGGCGAGGACGGCGAGGAGGTCGCCGACGTGGGTGACGAGGGCACCATCTACTTCGAGGGTGGCGGCAGCTTCGAGTACCACGGCGACCCCGAGAAGACCGCCGGCTCGCGCCACCCGCTCGGCTGGTCGACGCTCGGCGACGTCGGCAAGCTCGACGAGGACGGCTTCCTCTACCTCACCGACCGCAAGGCCTACATGATCATCTCGGGCGGTGTGAACATCTATCCGCAGGAGGCGGAGAACGTGCTCACCATGCACCCCAAGGTGTTCGACGTCGCCGTGATCGGCGTGCCCAACGCCGACTTCGGCGAGGAGGTGAAGGCGGTCGTGCAGACCGCGGAGGGGGTCGAGGGCTCCGACGAGCTCGCCCGTGAGTTGATCGCCTACTGCCGCGACCACCTGGCCGACGTGAAGTGCCCCCGTTCGATCGACTTCCGCGACGAGCTGCCCCGTCACCCCACCGGCAAGCTCTACAAGCGCCTGCTCAAGGACGAGTACTGGGCCGGCCACCAGAGCCGCATCATCTAGGGGCAGAGCATTTAGCGGCAGAGCATCTAGGGGCAGAGCATCCAGCGGCAGAGCCTTCCACGGCAGGCTCCGTCACGAGCCCGTGAATCGGGGTGGTCGCTTCTCGAGGAAGGCGGCCACCCCTTCCGCGTAGTCGGCGCTGGTGAAGCACTGGCCGATCACGGCCTCGGCCTCGGGGTCGTCGGCGATCGCGAGCTTGGCCGCCTTCTGGCTGAGCGGGGCCCGCTCGGCCATCAGCGCGGCACGCGCCATCACGTGGTCGTCGAGCTCGGCCTTGGGCAGCACGTGGTTGACCAGGCCCCAGCGCAGCGCGGTCGACGCGTCGTAGAGGTCGGCGGTGTAGACGAGCTCCTTGGCGACGGCCGGCCCGACCAGGGTCGCGAGCTGGCGGATCCCGGCCGCGTTGTAGCCGATGCCGAGCTTGGCCGGCGGCAGGGCGAAGCGAGCGTCGTCGGCGGCGTAGCGCACGTCGGCCTGGAGCGAGATCGCCAGTCCGCCGCCGACGCAGAAGCCGTGCACACACGCCAGGACCGGCTTGGACAGGGTCTCGATGGCGCCGTAGGCCGCCGCTGTCGCCTCGTCGTAGCGACCGGCGCCCTCGCCGGATCGCTGCTCGGTGAACTGGCTGATGTCGGCGCCGGCGACGAAGGCCCGCTCCCCCGCGCCCCGCAGCACCACCACCCGGATCGTCGGGTCGGCCTCGATCTCGGCGCACAGCTCGGGCACGGTCTGCCACATCGAGAGTGTCATCGCGTTGCGGCGTGCCTCGTGGTCGAACACCATCACGGCGATGGCGCGGTCGGGCCCTCCGTCGGCGCCCGGGGGGAGGTCGACCCGCTCGAGGCGCACCTCCGCTCGGGTCGTGTCGTCGGCGGTGTCGGTTCCGGGGGTGCTCACGGGCCGGGATCGTAGTGCCGTCGGTCGGGGGCCTCCCAGCTGCCGGCCGACGCTCCCGGCTCACCCGACCCAGTAGCGTGCGCACGTGGCCGTCGAACCTCGCTACGCCTACCTCGATCTGCCCCGCCCCCACGTGTTCGCCCACCGGGGCGGCAACGAGGTGGCCCCGGAGAACACCCTGGCGGCGTTCACCCACGCCTACGAGCTCGGGGTCCGCTACCTCGAGACCGACGTCCACCTCACCCGTGACGGGGTGCTCGTCGCCTTCCACGACGTCGACCTCGAGCGGGTGGCGGGGCTGGACGGCACGATCGCCGATCACACCTGGGACGAGCTCGCCGACATCGAGCTGCCGGATGACACCGGATCGTCGGGCGCCGGCACCCACCGCATCCCGACGCTCGACGCCCTGCTCGACGCCTTCGGCGACGCCCGCTTCAACATCGATCCCAAGGCCGACGACACCGTCGGACCGTTGGCCGACGCGATCCGCGACCGCGACCTCGTCGACCGGGTCTGTGTCGGTTCGTTCAGCGACGCCAGGATCGCCGAGATCCGTGACCTGGTCGGACCCGACCTGTGCACGTCGCCGGGCCCGTGGGGCGTCGCCCGCATCGGCGGCCTCGCCCTCGTCCCCCCGCTCCGCCGTCTGGTCGACCGCCAGCCCCACGGCTGCGTGCAGGTGCCCTACAACTTCAAGGGGCTGCCCCTCACCCGCCCCGTCGTCGACGCCTTCCACCGGCTCGGCCTGTACGTCCACGTGTGGACGGTCAACGACGCCGATCGCATGGTCGATCTGCTGGAGATGGGTGTCGACGGTCTGATGAGCGATCGGGTCGAGCTCCTCGCCGGCGTCGTCGAGGACTGGGTCGCCCGCTGATGTCGACGCCCGCTGCGGTCCGGACCGACTCCCCACTTCGACACGCCACCCGCGGCATGGTCACCACCGTCGACCACCTGGCGTCGGGCGCCGGGGTGGCCGTGCTCGCCGCCGGTGGCAACGCCGCCGACGCCGCGGTCGCCGCGTCCGCCGCCCTCGCCGTCACCACCCAACACATGTGCGGCATGGGCGGCGACCTGTGGGCCCTGGTCCACCACGGAGCGGCTGCGCCGGCGACGCTCAACGCCTCGGGACGGGCGCCATCCGGTGCGTCGTCCGAGCAGCTCCGAGCCGAGGGCCACGCGGAGATGCCCTTCCGTGGCGACCCCCGATCGGCGACCGTGCCCGGCTGCGTCGACGGCTGGCTCGCCCTGCACGAACGGTTCGGTCGACTCGACCTGTCCGACGTGCTCGCCCCGGCGATCCGCCTCGCCCGCGACGGCTTCCCGTGCACCCCGTCGCTCGCCCGCAGCCTCGAGCGCATCGCCGACACGCCCGGCAACGACGACTACTTCCCCGACGGCCGCCCGGCCGTCGAGGGGCAGCGTCTGCGCCGCCCCCTCGTCGCCGATGCGCTCGAGGCGATCGCCGCCGACGGTCGCGACGCCTGGTACCGAGGTCCGTTCGGCGACGGCCTGCTCGCCCTGGCGCCGGGCTGGTTCACGCCCGACGACCTGGCCGTCTCCCAGGCCGACTGGGTCGACCCCCTCGTCGCAGAGGTCTGGGGCCACCGGTTGTGGACGCCGCCGCCCAACTCCCAGGGCTACCTGTCGTTGGCGGGGGCGTTGGTCGCTGCCGGGCTCGAGCTGGGCGACGACCCCGACGACGCTCGCTGGGGGCACCTGTTGATCGAGGCGGCGAAGCAGGTCGGGCACGACCGTGCCGCCGTGTTGTCCGACGTCGCCGACGGCACTGCGCTGCTCGCCGCCGATCGCCTCGACCGTCGTCGCGCCGCGATCGACGCCGATCGCGCCGCCGGTGGTGGTCTCGTCGGGGGCGGCGGCACGATCCATCTCTGCGTGGTCGACGGCGACGGGATGGGGGTGTCGCTGATGCAGAGCAACGCCGCCGGCTACGGGACCAACCTGGCCGTGCCCGAGGTGCGGGTCTTCCTCCACAACCGGGGCATCGGGTTCTCGCTGACCGACGGGCACCCTGCGGAACTCCGGGCGGGCCGCCGTCCGCCGAGCACGCTGTCGCCCGCGCTGCTCACCCATCCCGACGGTCGCCTCCGGGCCGTGGTCGGCACGATGGGGGGTGACGGGCAACCCCAGGTCGTCCTCCAGCTCGTCGCCCGCATGTTGCAGGCGGGCCAGGACGTCGGCGCTGCGATGGTGGCGCCCCGGTTCACCTTGACGGCGCCGGGGGCCCACGGGTTCGACACCTGGGCCGAACCCGATCGACTCGCTGTCGGGCTCGAAGCGGGGTCGCCGTGGGCCGCCGGGCTCGAGGCCCGCGGGCACCGGATCGACCGTCGAGCGTGGGGCGAGGGCCTGTTCGGCCACGCCCACATCATCGAGGTGCTCGTCGACCGTTCCGGCGACACCGTCCTCGCCGGCGCCGCCGATCCCCGCGCCGGGGTGAGCGCCGCTCTCGGCCTCTGACCGCGGCTCGCGCTCACTCTGGTTCGCCGCGTGACTGCCTGGCTGCGGGCTGGGTTCGGTGGCAGGTTCTGCCCGTATGGGGTTCGTTGGCAGCAATGAACCACGAGTCGTGGGACGTTGTCATCAATGAACCACGCGCTGGCTGCCGCTGTCGCGGTCGGGTGCCTCGTCTGGTTCGCCGCGTGACTGCCTGGCTGCGGGCTGGGTTCGGTGGCAGGTTCGTGCCGTATGGGGTTTGTTGGCAGCAATGAACCACGAGTCGTGGGACGTTGTCACCAATGAACCACGCGCTGGCTGCCGCTGTCGCGGTCGGGTGCCTCGTCTGGTTCGCCGCGTGACTGCCTGGCTGCGGGCTGGGTTCGGTGGCAGGTTCTGCCTACATGGGGTTCGTTGGCACCAATGAACC
>JBPEXC010000416.1:0-20009 GCA_052032035.1 Acidimicrobiales bacterium
AGTTCCGGCGCCAGGGTGACGATCCGGACCGGCGCCCGGCCCGGGGACCCGTCCCGCCAGGCGTCGGCGGCGAGCGCGCCCGGCGAACGGAGACTCGAGCCGGGGTGAGTGCCGCGGCGGCCGAACGACAGGGCCGGGCCCTCGAGGTGGATCCCGAGGATCGTGGCTGCGCCGACGGGTGCCGGGCCGAGGGCGCCGACGGCGTCGAGCGCTCGGTCGATCGCGCCCTCGGGGGCCGTGATCACCGTCGGGCACCAGGCGGTCACCCCACGACGGGCGAGGGCGGCGCCGACCTCGTGGCAGCGGTCGGGTTCGGTGGTGACGTCGGCCCCGGCGGCGCCGTTGACCTGGAGGTCGATGAAGCCGGGGGCGACGAGGAGGCCGTCGACGTCGACCACCCGGTCGCCCGCCGCCCGCACGTCGAACCCGACCGCGTCGATCACGGCCGACCCGTCGCGCTCGGTGAGGCGGACCTGGCCGCCCTCGAGGAGCCGGTCGTCGAGGACGATCGTGCCGCCGACGAGGGTGGTCGACCGTCGGTCCGCGCTCATCGGTCGGCCTCGGTGGCCTGGCGGGCCGCCACGAGGGCACCCACGCAGCCCGGGAGCTCGTCCGCAGGTGCGAGGAGGAGTCGGTCGGCGAGGCCCGCGGGCGCCACGAGGGGAGCGGTGTCGGCCAGCCGGTCGAGGTGGCGCCGCACGCCGTCGAGCAACACCGATCCGGCGTCGGCCAGCCCGCCGCCGAGCACGATCACGTCGGGTCCGACCGTCATCGTCAACAGCTGCACGGCCCACGCCAGACCGCCGGTGGTCCGGTCCCACAGCCGGGCGGCGTCGCGGTGGCCGGCAGCGGCCGCCGCGGCGAGGTCGGCCGCAGTGCCGAGCGGGAGATCGGCGGGCCAGTCGCGCCGCATCGCGCCCCCCGACGCCGTCGTCTCGACGCAGCCCCGCTGGCCGCAGCCGCAGGGTGGTCCGTGGGGATCGAGGGGGAGGTGGCCGATCTCGCCCGCCAGCCCGGTGGCGCCCCGCAGCAGGCGGCGGCCGACCAGCAGGCCGGCCGCGATGCCGGTGCCGACGCTGAGGTAGGCCAGGACGCGTTCGTCGTCGGGCCCGAGGCGCTCGGCGACGCCGAGCGTGGCGGCGTTGACGTCGTTCTCCACCCACACCTCGGCGCCGACGGCGTCGGCGATCCCGCGACCCAGCGCCAGGCCGTCGGCCCCGATCCCGAGGTTGACGGCGTCGAACACCGAACCGATCTCCGGTTCGACCCGACCGGCGACACCCACCCCGATCAGGGTCGGGGTGGCGCCGAGCCGGGCGACGAGGTCGGCGCACCCGTCGACGAGGTCCTCGGCCGCCGGTGTCGGCGCCTCGGCCACGGCCACCACCTCGAGATCGTCACCGAGCACGGCCGCGCGAATCGAGGTGCCGCCGATGTCGATCCCGACCTGATGACCCCCGCTCATCCTCACGTCGCTGGCGCTCATCCTCACGTCGCTGGCGCTCATCTTCACGGCGCTTCCGCTCACCCCTTCACCGCCCCGGCGGTCATGCCGGTCGCGATGCGACGCTGGACGAGCAGGAAGAACACCACGACGGGGATCGACATCAGCGTCGAGCCGGCCATCACTCCGCCCCAGTCGGTGCCGCGCGCTCCCTCGTTGAAGGCCTGGAGCCACACGGGCAGGGTCTGGGCCTCGGGTCGGTTCATCACCACGAGGGCGTAGACGAACTCGTTCCACGCCTGGATGAAGGCGAAGACGCCGGTGGCGACGAGCCCGGGGGCGACCAGGGGGAAGGTGATGCTGCGGAAGGCGCGCAGGCGCGACGCGCCGTCCATCATCGCCGCCTCCTCGAGCTCGATCGGCACGCCGGCCACGAACCCACGGAGCGTCCAGATCGTGAACGGCAACACGAACACCAGGTAGGTCAACACCAGGCCGAGGATCCGATTGATCAGCTGCCACCCGTCGAGCACCCGGAACAGCGAGATCACCAGCGCCTCGGCCGGGATCATCTGGATGATCAGGATCGTCGCGATGAAGCTCACCCGACCCCGGAACTTGAAGCGGGCGACCGCCACGGCGGCGAGGAAGGCGATCAGCAGGGCCAACACGACGACCACCACGGTCACGATGAGCGAGTTGCGGGCGGCGGTCCAGAAGAAGTCGCGCTCGAACACCTTGCGGTAGTTCTCGAGCGTGGCGACGCGGGGCCAGAACGCCGGGGTCCGGCTCTGGACGTCGACGCCTCGCTTGAACGACGTCAGCACCATCCAGTACACGGGGAACACGGCGACGAGACACACCGCCGCGGTGGCGACGGCGCGACCGACGCGGGCCCGGCGGGTGCGGTAGCGGCGCAGGGCGTCGACGCTCATCGGGGGCATCCGCGCATCAGAGTTCCTCGGTTCGCAGCAGGGAGCGGAGGTAGCCGAACGACAGCGCGAGGGTGATCAGGACCATGATCACGGCGAGGGCGGCGGCGATGTCGAAGCGGTTCTCGCCGATGCCGACCCGGTAGGCGTGGACCCCGAGCAGGTTGGTGTCGCGGCTGATGCCGCCGGCGCGCTGCAGCACGTAGATCTGGGTGAAGACCCGGAAGTCCCAGAGGATCGACAGGGCGGTGAGCACGAGCAGGATCGGCTTGAGCATCGGCACGGTCACGCCGGTGAAGCGCTGCCACGGGCCGGCGCCGTCGACGACGGCCGCCTCGATCAAGGAGTCGGGGATCTGGGACAGGCCGGCGTAGAGCGTGATGGCGACGAAGGGGATGCCCATCCAGATCACGACGATCGAGGCGACGGCGTAGAACGAGAGCGGGTCGGCGAGCCACGACTCGCCCTGGCGACCGAGGGCCCAGTTGGCCAGGCCGTACTGGGTGTCGAAGATCCACTGCCACACGACGGTGGAGGTGAGGGCCGGCATCGCCCAGGCGAGCACCAGCGCGGAACTCATCGCGACGCGGCCGGCCCGGCCGGCGCCGTCGAGGAGGAGGGCGACGCCGAGGCCGAGGCCCATCGTGGCGGTGACGTTGACGACGGTGAAGGCGAGGGTGCGCCCCAGCACGGTCCAGAAGTAGCGGTCGCAGAGCACCGCCCGGTAGTTGGCGTCGCCGACCCAGTCGGCCGGCTGACCGAAGACCTGCTTCAGTCCGAACTCCTGCAGCGACATGACGCCGAGGCGCCACAGGGGATAGCCGAGCATCGCCACGAGCACGACGACGGCGGGGAGGAGGAACAGGTAGGGGGCGACGGCGCTGCCCCGCCGACCCCGCCGCCACCGATCGCGCCGACGGGCGTCACGGGGAGGTGTGGCGCCGGTCGGGCGGTCGGTGACGGAGGTGGTCATGGGGGAGAGGGCTGCTCGACGCGTCAGCCGTTGAGGTACGACTCGATGGCGGCGTCGGCCGTGGCGGTCGCACCGTCGATGTCGCCGGTCGAGGCGATCTCGGTGAGCATGTCCTGGAGCACGAACGCCGCCTCGACGGCACCCAAGTTCTCGCTGGTCGGCACGAACCGGCTGTTGGCCGCGGCCACCGCCTGCGCTTCGGCCGCCTCGGAACCCGACACGTCGGCGAGCACCGACTTGAGGGCGGGGATGGTGCCGGCGGCGGCGAACTGCTCCTGGTAACCGGCGCTGGTCATGATCGCCAGCAGATCGTAGGCCAGCTCCGGGTTCGGGGCGTTGGCCGGGATGGCGAGGTTGGAGCCACCGAGGAACACCGGGGCGGTGGCGTCGGCGGTGAGACCGGGCAGGGCGAAGATGCCGATGTTCTCGGCCATGTCGGGGCAGCCGTCCTCCTCGTTGAGGATCTGGCCGGGCTTCCAACCCGGGGCCGGCATCATGCCGACCTCGCCGGCGCAGAAGGCGATGTAGTCGGTGGCGTCGTCGCCGTCGGCCGGGGCCGCGTTGGCGGTGTCGAACACCTCCTTGAAGAACGCCAGTCCCTCCTTCGAGCCGTCGCTCGAGAGCGAACCGGTCCACGTCCCGTCCTCCTGCACGGCGATGTCGCCGCCGTAGGCCCAGATGAAGCTGAGCACGGCGTACCAGTTGCGGCCCGGCAGGTAGATGCCCGAGAAGTTCGGGTCGTCGCTGTTCTCCTTCAGGGTCACGCCGGCGGCGAGCCACTCGTCGAGCGTGGTCGGCACCTCGAGACCGGCCTCGGCGAAGAGGTCGGTGCGGTAGACGATCACGCGGGCCCCGGCGTAGTACGGGGCGGCGTAGAACGCGCCGTCGTAGGTGCCGGCCTCGGCGAGGCTGTCGAGGAAGTCGTCGCCGCCGAGATCCTCGTAGCGGTCGCTGAGGTCGAGCAGGGCGCCGGCGGCCTCGAAGGTCTGGGCCTGGGTGTTGCCGAGCTCGATGATGTCGGGGCTGTCGCTCGACGACAGGGCGGTCGTCAGCTTCTCGACCAGGCCCGTCCACTGCTGGCGCTCGAGGACGACCTCGACGTCGGGGTGGAGCTCGTTGAACTCGGCGATCGCATACTCGACGAGCTCGTCGGGGGTGTCGCTGCCGTTGAGCCAGAGGCGGAGTTCGGTGCCGGCGGTCGACTCGGCATCGTCGGAGTCGTCACCGGTGTCGCCGCCGGCGTCGCCGGAGGTCTCGTCGGTCGTGGCCTCGGTGGTGTCGGTGTCGCCGGATGCGGAGGACGAGTCGTCCGAGCCGGCGTCGGAGCCGCCGCACGCAGCGGCGAACAGGGCCAGTGCGAGCAGCAGCGGCCCGAATCGTGCGGTCTTCATTCGGTTCTCCCTTGGTTTCGGTTGTGGTGGTGAGAGCTGTGTGGTGGTGAGAGCTGCGGGGTGCTCAGCCGGCGCCCAGGCGGGCGTCGAGCACGGCGGCGACGGCGCCGAGGGCGACGGCGTCGTCGCCGAGGAGGCTCGTGCGGACGCTCACGTGCTCGGCCAGGGCCGGCAGCAGCCGCGGCTCGAGGGCGGCGGCGACGGCGGTGCAGAACTCGTCGCCGAGTTCGGGTGGACCGGCGACGACCACCTGGTGGAGGTCGAGCGTGCCGACGACCGGGGCGAGGGCATCGCCCAACCGTCGGCCGGCGGCGCTCAGCACCGGCAGCGGGTCGTCGGTGGCGGCGAGGGCGGCGCGCAGGCCCGGGGTGCCGATGACGGTCTCGAGGCAACCCCGTCGACCGCAGGCACACGGGTTGCCCTCGGGGTCGACGACGACGTGGCCGATCTCGCCGGCGGCGCTGCGGACCCCGCGACGCACCTCGCCGTCGAGCACGAGGCCGGCGCCGACGCCGCGGCCCACCCGGACGAGGAGGAGGTCGGTGGCGGGCGTCGGTCCGAACGCCACCTCTGCGAGGGCGGCGGCGTTGGCGTCGTTGTCGACCTGGGTCGGCAGGCCGAGCCGGTCGCCCAGGCGGGTGGCGAGCTCGACCTTGCCCCAGGCCAGGTGGGCGGCGTCGCGCACGATGCCCTGGTCGTCGACCAGGCCCGGGGTGCCCACCCCCACGCCGAGCACGGGACGGTCGGCGGCGGCCACGATGTCGCCGAGACGGTCGGCGACGAAGTCGGTGGCGTCGTCGCCCGTGGCGCCGTCGAAGGGGAAGTGGTGTCGGGCGAGCACCGTGCCGGCCAGGTCGGCCTCGATGACCAGCAGCTGGTCGGCGTCGCTGAGATCGGCCGCGACCACGACCCGGGCGCCGGGCTCGAGTCCGAGCAGGGTGGCAGGCTTGCCGACCGAACCCGACTGCACGCCCCGGTCGGCGAGGAGGCCTTCGGCAAGGAGGTCGCGGGTGACGTTGGAGACCGTCGCCGGCGTGAGCCCGGTGAGACGGGCGAGATCGGCGCGGGACGTGGGCCCCTCGGCGCGGAGGAGGTCGAGCAACAGCCGGCGGTTGGCCCGCCGGGCGTCCTCGGGAGACGACTTGCGGGGCGGGATGCGGTGGCGCCGATCGACCATGGCGTTGATTTATATAAGAGATGAATAAATCCCGTCAAGCGGATCGAGGGTCGGGATCGCGCTTGACCTTCCCCTCGGCTGGAGGCCCTAGCGTGGTGGGCATGACCTCCGCATCGACCCCGACGGTCCTGTCCGTTCCCGACATCAGCTGCGAGCACTGTGTGGCCGCGATCACCGGCGAGGTGACCAAGGTCGAGGGCGTCACCGCCGTCGACGTCGACCTCGACGCCAAGACCGTGAGCGTGGCCGGCGGCGACCACGCCGCCATCGTCGCCGCCATCGACGAAGCCGGCTACGACGTCGCCTGAGTTGAAAGCTGCCCCAGTCGCGAGCGATGATCGCGTTCATGGGGGACTCCAAGACCAACGACCAGAAGAAGACCGACAAGAACGGCCGCACGATCATCACGGTGCTCGAGCCGCAGGACGAGTACTGCCACGAGCCGGACGCGGCGGAGAACTACAACGAATCGATGTACCTCAACGCCTTCGACCTCGAGCGTGAGGTCGGCGGCTGGTTCCGGCTCGGCAACCGGGTCAACGAGGGCTACGCCGAGATGACGGTGTGCGTCTACCTGCCCGGTGGACGCGTGGGGTTCGTCTACGCCCGGCCCGAGATCACGGCCAACATCGAGATGGCGGCGGGCGGGCTGCGCATCGACGTGGTCGAGCCGTTCGAGCACCTGAAGGTCACCTACGAGGGCAAGGTCTGCCTCCTCGACGATCCGTTGCAGATGGCCGAGCCCCGGGTGGCGTTCAAGAACAACCCGTGGGTCGAGTGCGAGGTCGACCTCGACTTCCGTGGCGTGTCGCCGATGTACGGCGGCAAGCCGGTCTACGAGGACGACGGCTCCGACATCGAGGTCGAGGCCGAGAAGAGCTTCGCCAAGGCCCACTACGAGCAGCACTGCTCGGTCACCGGGTCGATCCGGGTGGGGGAGGAGGTCATCGATCTCGACGGCCTCGGCCTGCGCGACAAGTCGTGGGGTCCCCGCTACTGGCAGGCGATCGAGTGGTACCGCTGGCTGCCCTTCGTGTTCGGCCCCGACTTCGCCATGATGGTGTCGACCGTCGGTGGCCGCCCCGGCGGCATGGTGCTCAGCGACGGCGAGTACCACCTCATCAAGGAGGTGGACATCACCTCGGAGTGGGACGACAACGGCTACCAGACGGCGATGACGATGAACGTCGCCACCGACGACGAGCGCTACGAGGTGACCGGCGAGGTGATCTCGCTGATCCCGCTCCGCAACCGTCGCAACGATCCCGACGGCAACCCGCTGGTCACCCGCATCACCGAGGCGATGACCCGCTTCGAGTGCAACGGGCGCCAGGGCATCGGCATGAGCGAGTACCTCGACCAGATCGTCGACGGCCGTCCGGTGGGTCCCGACCTCACCTGAGGGTGCGGATCCGGTCCTCGATCTCGTCTCGCGCTGCGTCGAAGGCGGCGTCGGTGCCGAGGGCGACGGGGTCGGGGATGGACCAGTGGCGCCAGCCGTCGCGCGTGCCCAGTTCCTCGTGCGCCTGGTCGCAGACCGTGACCACCGAGCACTCGAGGAGTGCATCGTCGAGGGCTCGCGGTGTAGCGCTCCTGAGGTCGAGGCCGGCGCGAGCGGCGGCGGCGATCGCCTTGGGGTGAACGCTGTCGGCCGGAGTGGTTCCGGCCGACGCCGCCTCCTGGCCCGTGCTCGCCTGCCACAGTGCCGCTGCGAGTTGCGAGCGGGCAGAGTTCTTCGAGCAGACGAAGACGACCGGGGCGAGCGGACGTGATGCGTCGAGCCCCAGGTCGGTCAGCCGGCCCCGGCGAAGGCGGACGTAGCGGCGGCGCCGGTCGCCGCCGGAAACCGTTCGCTCGATGAGCCCGACCTGCTCGAGCGCATCGAGGTGATGTGCCATGAGATTGGTCGGCAGGTCGAGCGCGGTGCCGAGCTCCTTCGGCGAGCAATCCGAGATCGCGAGTTGGTCGACGATCGCAAGGCGCCTCGGGTCACCGAGCGCGGCGTGGACACGGGCTCGCTCGTCGAGGCTCGGCTGCATCCTTCTCAGGCTAGCCAGGCGTCGTCGGCACCTCATGCGCTGGTCGGTGCCACGAGATCGGTGGCGAGCGTCTCGACCCGGCGGCGGATGTCGTCGCGAATCGAGCGGACCTCGTCGAGCGTTCGACCGTTCGGGTCGGTGATGTCCCACTCCTCGTAGCGCTTGCCCGGGAGGATCGGGCAGGCGTCGCCACAGCCCATCGACACGATCACGTCGGCGGCCCGGGCCACCTCGTCGGTCCATGGCTTGGGGAACTCGCTCCGCAGGTCGACACCGACCTCGGCCATCACCTCCATCGCTGCGGAACTGGTGGCCTCGGCCGGTTCCGAGCCACCGGAGAACACGTCCACCGAATCGCCGACGAGCTGGCGGAGCCAGCCGGCGGCCATCTGTGATCGGCCTGCGTTGTGGACGCAGAGGAAGAGCACGGCGGGACGCTCGGGCGGGGTTCCTTGGAGACGGGCAAGGGCCCGGAGCCGCTCCTCGGCGAAGCGTTCGACCATCAGCGGGAGCCAGCGTCGGACGGTGGCGCGTTGCTCGAGCAGAAGTCGCGAGTCGACGATGTAGCGCTCGATCGTGGCGCGGTTGAAGGTGCCGTCGAAACGGGCCTCGAGCCTGGCGGCGACCTCGCCGGCGACGAGGATCTCCTCCGTCGAGAGCGGGGTGGTGGCGGTGCCGGTGGGTGCGTCGTTCATGCGACGCACGATAAAACTCAACCAAAATTGAGTCAATTGAACTTGAGATGAACGGGCAATGTCGCACGTGGTCGGGCGAGGGCGTAGGTTGCCGCAGTGAGCGAACATCAACGCCAGGGCGAGCTCTACGGTCCGGGCGCCCGGGCCCTGCAGGACCACTTCGACGCGCGGCGTCTCGCCGACCTGCTCTCGACGGTGACCGTCCACGACGAACTGAACGACGACGACATCGCGTTGATCGGCGCCCAGTCGACCGTCTGGCTCTCGACCGTCGACGCGGATGGCTGGCCCGACGTGTCCTACAAGGGCGGGCTGCCCGGCTTCGTGCGCGTCGCCGACCCCCGCACCCTCGAGCTCCCGCTCTACGACGGCAACGGCATGTTCCGCTCGGCCGGCAACATCGTCGACACCGGCCGGGTCGCTCTGCTCTTCATCGACACCGACCGGCCGTGGCGGCTCCGGCTGCACGGCACCGCCACCGTCGTCACCGACGAGGCCCGCGTCGCCGACCACCACGGGGCGAAGGCGCTGATCGAGGTGACCGTCACCCGCGCCTTCCCCAACTGCGGGCGCTACATCCACGCCGGCGACGACACCGACGCGGCCGGACTGTCCGACTTCGTGCCCCGCCCGGGCAGCGAGCCGCCGATCCCCGAGTGGAAGACCTTCGACGGGATCAGCCAAGCCCTCCCGGCCGACGATCCCGCTAGGCGAACTGCTGACGAAGATCCCGCTTGAGGATCTTGCCGCTCGGGTTCTTCGGCAGCGACGGCACGACGTGGACGTGCTTCGGGGTCTTGTAGCCGGCGAGCCGTTCCCGGGTGAACGAGATCAGCTCGGCGGGCTCGGCCGACGCGCCGTCGCGCAACACCACGCACGCCGTCACCGCCTCGATCCAGTGGGGGTCGGGGGTGCCGAACACGGCGACCTCGGCCACCGCCGGGTGCTGGAACAGGCAGTCCTCCACCTCCTTCGAGGCGACGTTCTCACCCCCGGACTTGATCATGTCCTTCTTGCGATCGACGACGGTGAGGTAGCCGTCGTCGTCCATGATCCCGAGGTCGCCCGAGTGGAACCAGCCGTTGCGGAACGCGTCGGCGGTCTTGTCCGGGTCGTTCCAGTAGCCGACCATCGCCTGGGGACTGCGGTGCACGATCTCCCCGATCTCGCCCGCCGGCACCGGCTGGTCGTCGTCGTCGACGATCCGGGTCTCGACGTTCAGACACGCCACCCCGGCCGAACCGGCCCGGCTCACCTGTTCGTGAGGCTGCAGGATCGTCGCCACCGGCGACATCTCGGTCTGGCCGTAGAAGTTCCAGAGGTCGACATTCGGCAGCCGTTCGCCGATCTCGCGCAACACCTCGAGGGGCATGATCGACGCCCCGTAGTAGCCCTTGCGCAGCGAGCTCAGGTCGTAGCGCTCGAACGCCTCGGAACGCAGGATCGAGATCCACACGGTCGGCGGGCAGAACAGCTTCGTCGCCTGCTCCCGCTCGATGGCGGCGCAGATCAGCTCCGGGTCGGGCGACGGGAGGATGATGCTGGTGGCCCCGACGTAGACGTCGGGGGTGAGGAAGCAGTGGAGCTGGGCGCAGTGGTAGAACGGCAGCGAGTGGATCTCGATGTCGTCGCTCGTCATGCCGCCGTCGACCAGGCAGCTCACGTACTGGGTGATCAGCGCCCGGCTGGTGAGCGTGGCGCCCTTGGGCCGTGACTCGGTGCCGCTCGTGTACATGATCTGGATCGGGTCGTCATCGGCGATGTCGACCACGATCGGGTCGTCGCTGCCCGACGCGTCGAGGGACGCGACGTCGACGTGGTCGGCCGGGAGATCGGTGCCGATCCAGCACCGCACTCGGGGCTCGGCATCGCCCAGCGCCGTCGCCCATGCCTGGTCGAGGGTGTCGGCCAGGGCGGCCTCGACGACGTAGCCGACCGGCTGGGAGTGGTCGACGATGTAGGCGAGCTCGTCCGCGTTGAGCATGAAGTTGGCCGGCACCGAGATCGCGCCGAGGCGAGCGAGGGCGAAGTAGTAGACGAGATAGTCGCGGTGGTTGTGGGAGAACATGACGACGCGGTCGCCCCTGCCCACGCCGCGCTCGGCCAGGCCGTTGGCGACGCGGGTGACGATGGCGTCGAGTTCGGCGAAGGTGTCGACGCCGCCGTCGTGGACGAACGCCCGGTGGTCGGGGCGGCGGGTGGCCGTGCGGTGCAGCAGGTCGGCGATGCCGTGGCGTCGCGTGGTGGCGATCTCGGGTGTGGTTTCCTTCATGTTCACGCTCCTCGAGCGCGGAGCCTAGAGGAGCTCGGTTCGGCGGGCGACTCCTCCGTTGCGACCGACGGTGCGTCGGGCGTGCGCGAACGACACGTGAACACCGGACGTCCACGACGTGGACGATGCGGCCCCGCCCGACGGCGATCGGTCAAGTTGTCATACCCACTTCACCTCGCGGTAGCTGAACGTCGCCGTCGGGTCACCCTCGACTTCTAGCTTCGCCATCGATCGCACTGGACACCCGACCCGGTGCCGTACCGAGGAGTGACCTTCATGGTGAAGAATCCCCTGTCGCGACTGCTGGCTCTGCTCGCCGCCTTCGCACTCGTCGCCGCCGCCTGCGGCGACGACTCGACCACCGAGGCAGCAGCCGAAACCGTGCCTGCCGACAGCGACGACAGCAGCGAGTCGCAGGATGCTGCGGGCGGCGATGCCGCAAGCGACGGCGCGAGCGACGGTGATCGCGCCGACTGGCCGACCTCCATCACCTTCGGTGCGGTGCCGGCCGAGGCGGCGAGCAGTCTCGAGGCCGACTTCTCGACCACGCGAGCGATCCTGATCGACGAGCTCGGCCTCGAGGAGATCGAGTTCTTCCAGGCCTCGAGCTACGCCGGTGTCATCGAAGGCATCATCGCCGGCAACGTCGACGTCGCCCAGTTCGGCGGCTTTTCCTACGTGATCGCCACCAGCAACGGCGCGGACGTGTCCGTCGCCGGCGTGATGACCGATGGCCCCGACATCGAGCCCGGCTATCGCAGCTATGCGATCACCCAGCCCGGCAGCGGGATCACCACGATCGACGACTTCGCCGGCAAGACGATCTGCTTCGTCGACCCGGGATCGACCTCGGGCTTCCTCTTCCCCTCCGAGGGTCTGCTCGCCGCCGGGCTCGACCCGTCGGAGACCTCGACCGACATCAACCCCACCTTCGCCGGCGGCCACGATGCCTCGGCGATCGCCGTGGCCAACGGTGACTGCGACGCCGGCTTCGCCTACGACTCGATGGTGACCGCTCAGCTCATCGAGTCCGGCGACATCGCCGGTGTGATCGACAGCGTCGAGGACGAGAACGTCGGCGACATCGACAACCCCTCCCTCGAGATCATCTGGAAGAGCCAGACCATCTCGGGTGCCCCGATGGCGATCAGCAACAGCCTCCCCGCCAGCTTCGTCGAGGCCTTCACCGAGGTCATCACGACCAAGGTCAACCTCGATTGGGCCCTCGAGAACGGTTACTGCAGCGGCACCGCCGAAGAGAACGACTGCAGCTTCGCCGACGAGGAGGACACCTGGGGCTTCGTGGCCAAGGACGACTCCTTCTACGACGGCATCCGTCAGGTCTGCGAGATCACCGGAGCCTCGAAGTGCGAGAGCTGAACGGACAGTCCTTCGACGGTCCGACCGCCGTCTCCCGGTTCGAGGACCGGGGGGCGGCGGCCCCGCGCCCCGGCGAGACGGTGGTGCGGGTCGACGACCTGGTCAAGACCTTCGACAACGGCCGAGTTCGCGCCCTCGACGGCGTCTCGTTCGAGGTGCCCAAGGGGCAGATGCTCGTCATCATCGGCCTCTCCGGGTCCGGCAAATCGACCCTCCTGCGTCACCTCAACGGGCTGCACTCGGCGACGTCCGGGACCGTGCAGGTGCTCGGCACCGACGTGGGAGCTGCCCGGTCGGGTGAGCTCCGCGCCCTGCGCCGCGACGTAGGGTTCGTGTTCCAGCAGTTCAACATCGTCGGTCGCCTCAGCTGCATCGAGAACGTGCTGAGCGGCGCGCTCGGCCGCCTCCGAGGGCCCCGAGTGGGCGCCCTGATGTACCCCAAGGCGCTCCGCCGGGAAGCCCTCGAGCAGCTCGACCGGGTCGGTCTGGCCGATCGGGCCTGGCAGCGCACCGACACCCTGTCGGGTGGTCAGCAGCAGCGGGTGGCGATCGCTCGGACGTTGCTGCAGAAGCCGCGGATCGTGTTGGCCGACGAACCGGTGGCGTCGCTCGATCCGGAGATCTCGGGCCAGGTGATGGATGTGCTGTTCCAGTGCTGTAAGGAGGACGACATCACCGTCCTGTGCAGCCTGCATCAGGTGGACCTCGCCCTCGGCTGGGCCAACCGTCTGATCGGGCTGCGCGACGGGAAGCTCGTCCTCGACTCTGCGGTCGACGCCAGTCTCGACCGTGAGCAGGTGATGGACGTCTACCAGCGGCTCGACCCGACCGGCGAGAAGGTCGAGGAGTACCAGGTCGACCTCCGTCGAGAGAAGGTCAACGCGTGACGGCTGTGACCGACCGGCCGGCGGCCGGCGGGGTCGTGCCGCAAGGGGTCGACCTCGACCAGGTCCGGCTCAGCCCGCCATGGGATCGCCGCCGTGCGATTCTGCTGGCGATCGTCGTCGGGTGGTTGGCCGCGTCGGTGTGGGGGATCCGTCGTGCCGACCTGTCGATCATCGCCCTCGTCGAGGGGTGGCCCCAGACGCGGAACCTGCTGGAGCGGATGACGCCGCCGGTGATCGCCCGCGAGGACTTCGGTGTGATCTGGCGGGCCGTCGTCGACACGTTCTTCATGGCGATCGCCGGGACCTTCATCGGCTTCGCCCTCTCGGTTCCCCTCGCGCTCGCCTCGGCCCGCAACATCGTCTCCTATGCGCCGATCCGGGCGGTCGCGCGCGGGACGATCGTGTTCACCCGCGCCGTGCCGGCGCTGGTGTTCGCCATCGTCTTCGTTCGGGTCTGGGGCATCGGGGTCATCCCCGGCGTGCTCGCGATCGGTATCCACTCCATCGGCATGCTCGGGAAGCTGCTCGCCGATGCGGCAGAAGACATCGACCCCGGGCCGCGTGAGGGCGTGCTGTCGACCGGTGCAGGTCGACTGCAGGACATCGTGACCGGGGTGTGGAGCCAGCTCGTGCCGACGGCGATCGCCATCACGCTCTACCGGCTGGAGATCAACTTCAGGAATGCGACGCTGCTCGGCTTGGTCGGTGCCGGTGGCATCGGTCTGCAGATCCGGGGCTTCCAGGGCAACCTCCGCTACCAGGAACTGCTCGGCGTGACGTTGCTGATCGTGGTCGCCGTGATCGCGATGGAGGCGATCTCTGCGATGGCCCGCCGCGCCATCCTCGGGGACACGAAGCAGGCGAAGGACGACGCCGCCGTGGCGTTGTCGGCCCCCGAGCGGCCCGCAGCCGACAAGCCGCCAGCTGCCGGGATCACGCCGCCGTGGACGAACGAGCGGATCCGTCTCAACATCGCAGGCGTGCTCGGCGCGACGCTGGTCATCCTGTCGTTCATCGTGCCCGACATCTCCTTCCGCGACTTCGTGTCGAAGTTGGGGGAACTGCCGAGCATCTCGTGGCGTCTGGTGCCGAAGGACCTCGAGTGGTTCACGCCCGGTGTCCGAGAGGATCTCGTCGAGACGATCGCCATGGGCTTCGCAGCGACCTTCATCGCGCTGCTGTTGGCGCTCCCCGTCGCCTTCCTCGCTGCGCACAACATCTCGAGTCCCTGGGTCTATCGCGCCAGTCGTCTGTTCCTCCTCGTCGTGCGTGCGGTGCCCGAGTTGGTGTTGGCCGTGATCTTCGTCGCCGCCCTGGGCCTCGGTCCGCGGACCGGCACGATCGCCCTCGCCATCGGCCTGTTCGGCTTCATCGCCAAGCTCTTCGCCGACTCGATCGAGGAGGTCGTGCAGGGGCCTCGTGACGGTGTCGTCGCGGCGGGAGCGACCCGGATGCAGGACATCAGCACCGCCGTCACCCCGCAGGTGCTGCCGGCACTGCTGTCGAACATGCTCTACGTGCTCGACGTCAGCTTCCGTTCGTCGACCGTGCTCGGCATCGTCGGCGCCGGCGGGATCGGCTTCCTGCTCAACAACGCCGCCAAGACCCTCAACTTCGAGGTGATCGGCGGCATCGTCCTGTCGATCTTCGTGATCGTCTACGCCGTCGAGCTGCTCGCGAACTGGGTTCGCAAGCAGGTGATCTGAGGAGCCCTCCGATGCCGAACAATGGCGACACGCCATGGATGCAGGTGGCCACGCCGGCCGAGCTGGCCGACCGCATCGTCTCCCTCTTCGAGGAACGGGGCGACCAGCGCTACAGCGAGTCGGTGACCCAGATCGAGCACGGGCTCCAGTGCGGCTCCCTGGCCGAGGCGGCTGACGCCTCGGCCGAGACGGCCTTGGCTGCCTACCTGCACGACATCGGGCATCTGCTCGTCCGGGCTGACGAGCGCCGGGAGGAGAACGCGTCGCGCGATCTGCAGCACGAGGAGGTCGGCGCCCGGTTCCTCGCGAACTGGTTCTCACCGGCCGTCACGGTGCCGGTGGCCCTCCACGTGCCGGCGAAGCGGTACCTGTGCGCCGTCGAGGCCGACTACTTCGACACCCTCTCGCCAGCGTCGGTGCGCAGCCTCGAGCTGCAGGGCGGCGTGATGTCAGTCGACGAAGCCGAGGAGTTCATCGACCAGGACCATGCACCCGAGGCCGTCGACCTGCGACGCTGGGACGATCTTGGCAAGGTCCGTGGCGCGTCCACGCCGGGCCTGGAGCGCGTGCACGAACTGGTCGAGCAGCTCGCCCGGTTCTCGTGAATCTCTCTAGCCGAGCAGCTCGAGGAGGTCCGATCGGAACTCCTCGAGCTCCGGCGTCTCGAGCCCTTCGACCTTCGCTCGGTCGTCCCAGAGACGCAGCCTGACCGCATCGTCGAGGAAGGGGAGCGCCTCGAGGGCTGCCACCTCGGCATCGTCGAGAAGGCCGCCCTGGACCTCGAGGCTCCGCTTCGACGAGTCGGACAGTCCGCGCCAGTAGTCGGTCCGGGTGGTGCACAGGTAGCGCTTGGCCCGGACGTGGAGACGGATCGGTTCGGTCACCTCGGGGCCGAGGAACGGCTCGAGGTAGGTCGCGGCGACCCTCTCGTGGCCGAGGTCGTGCTCGAGGAAGTCGCCGTGGGCGGCGTGCTCGTCGACCAGCAGGTGGCCGAGATCGTGGAGCAGCGACGCGACGACGAGGGCCGGCGTGCCGCCCTCGGCCCTCGCCAGGGCGGCCGACTGCAGCGCATGGGCGATCTGGGTGACCGACTCGTCGTAGTTGGTCGTCCCGTTCCTCGACAGGTAGTCGAGGAGGAGGTCGCACCGCTCGCCGCTGGTGGCAGCGGCCGTCATGGCCTCGGCCAGGGTCTGGTCGATCAGGTCGTGCTGTGTCACTGCGTCACCGTCGTTCCCTGGAAGTGACCGATCTTGGAGATGTAGCCGGCGGTGTCGCCTCCGGCCGCCCGGGCCTTGGCGAAGGCCTCGCGTTTGTCGGCGTAGTACCGATCGCGGTGATCGCCCTCCGAGCGGGCGTTGTAGGTGAGGTACAGCGCACGGCGCGGCACGTCGGTGGTGTTGGGCGGGCTGTGGTGGGGCGCGAAGGAGCTGAAGAACAGAGCGTCGCCCGGCTCGAGTTCGGCGGGCTGCCACGCCATCGATGCGGCGGCGTCTGCGGCGATGCAGCCGTGGGCGTCCAGGGCGATCAGACCTTCCGCGTGCCGGCCGGGAGCGAACGACAGGCAGCCGTTGGCGACCGTCGCCGCGTCGACCGCCACGAGGCAGGTGACGTGGCGCGTCACGAACTCGTACGCCGGCGCGTCCTGGTGGGCGGCGTAACCGCCGCCCCCCGGGTGCTTGTAGTTGATCTTCTCCTTGTAGAGCACCGCCGGCTCCTCGAGGAGCGCCGAGGCGGCCTCGACGATCGAGCCGGTGGTGAGCAGCTCACGCAGGCCCTCGTGATATGGGACGAAGTTCTCGCTGCGAGACAGCCGGTCGCCGGCGGGAGTCGCCTCACGGTGGTGGAGCCAGGCGTCGGCGCTGTCGGGCCAGGCACTGACCTCGTCGACCCAGGCGGTCATCCGTTCGACGAGCCTCGGGTCGAGGAAGCCCGGCACGGCGACGAAGCCGTCTCGTCGGTAGGCGGCCAGGTGCTCGTTCGTGATCATCGCGGATTCTCCCGCCTCAGGGGTGCGCCGTCGCCGGGGCGGGCGCGACCAACTCGATCAGCTCGTCGGCCAGCCGCTGGCTGGCGGCGACCACGCCGCTCCAGCGGGAGTCGACCTCGGTCGTGAACTCGACGGCCCTCCCGTGCACGTCGGTGACGACGCCGCCCGCCTGCCCGACGAGCACGACGGCGGCGGCCAGGTCGACGATGCGGTGGGTGTCGCTGCCGACGTCGATGAACGCGTCGAGCGCCCCGTCGGCCACGAGCGCCGACTCGATCGACGACGACCCGAGCGTGCGGATCCTGCCGACGCGCTCGGCCAGTCGTCCGATTTGTTCGAGATTCCGCTTCGGGCGGATCATCGAGATGATCGCCCCCTCGGCCGAACCGCGGCCGGTCGTCGTGCGCGGGGACGGGACGTCGACGTGGCCCCACCAGCGCCTGCCGGTGTCGAGCCACACGGTGAGACCCTCGACGAACCGCTCGTCGACGGCGATGGCGCCGGTGAAGCCGGCGAAGGGGATGCCCGCCGCCGCGTTGCCGGTGCCGTCGATGGGGTCGATCACGAGCGTGGTGGCCGACCCGTGATCGATGAAGCCGGCCTCCTCACTGAGGATGTTGACCCCGAGGGGAGCGACCGCCTCGAGGATGCGGGTCTCGGCGATCTGGTCGAGGCGGCTGGTCGGCGTGCCGTCCGCGCCGTCGGCGACGGCGTGGAGCAGCCACGCCCGGTCGCCTTGGGCGGTCGCCTCCGTCCATGCGGCGGCTGCGGCTGCGGCTGCGGCGTCGAGGGCCGGGTGCGGGGTCGTCATCAGACCGTCGCCCGCTCTCGGCGAGCCGGAGCGGCCGCCTCGGGTGACGACATGCCCCACTGGTCGGCGGCTGCCCAACTGTGGACCACCTGCGGCCACGGGCCTCGATCATCGACGAGGACGAGGTCGGCCCGAGCTCCCTCGGCGAGCCGGCCCCGGTCGGGCAGTCCGAGCATGTCGGCCGGGCCCGAGGTGATCAGGCCGATCGCCTCGGGGAGGGACACGATGCCCTCCGCCGCCATCACGAACGCCGAGGCAAGCATGGCCGAGGGCATGTAGTCCGACGCGAGCACCTGGCACAGCCCGGCGGCCACGAGTTCCTGGGCCGACACGTTGCCCGAGTGCGACCCGCCGCGGAGGGCGTTGGGCGCTCCCATCACCACCGGCATCCCGTGGTCGCGGGCGGCCTCCGCCGCCTTGCGGGCGACAGGGAACTCGGCGATGGTCGCGCCCGACGCAACCCGGCGAGCGATGTCGTCGGCGTCCTCGGGGTCGTGGGCGAGCAGGGCGATCTCCCCGCTCTTGGCGAGCGGCGACAGCAGCTCGAGGTTGCGCTCGCGTTGATCGGCGTGACGCTCGGCCTCGGCGATCAGGGCGTCGACGTAGTCGGCCGCCGTCTGGCCGGGCGCCAGCTGCGACGGGTCGACCGAGCGCTCGTACTGGGTCCGATCGCGATACTGCCCCTGACCCGGCGTGTGGTCCTCGAACGACACGAGGGGCCGCGCCGCCCCGGCGGTGCGGCCGGCGGCCAGGTCGTCGACCAGCGGGCCGACAGCGGTCTCGTCGCGGGCCTCGACCCGGTAGAGGACATGATGATCCACCGACGGCGCAGGAGCGGCCCGTCGGTCGTCGATCACGTCGTACATGTGGCGCCCGGCGTCGACGGAGCGGCCGATCCGCGCCTTGTCCTGGTAGGCGACGCCGTGGGCGATCGTCGTGATGCCGGCCGAGCGGACCCGGGCCTCGAACGACACCAGGGCGTAGGGGAGTGGGAAGGTCGAGGTACGTCGCGGGTTCGCTTCCTTCTCGAGACCGTCGGAGTGGGTGTCGACGAGACCCGGAACGGCGAGGAGTCGATGCCCGTCGATCGCTCCGGGCGCAGTGTGGGTGCCCTCCCGCACGGCCACGATGGCCCCGTCGTCGACATCGATGGTGGCCTCGTCGACGAGTCGGTTCGCCACGACGGCACGGACGTTGGTCAGCACGAATCTCACACCAGCTCCGGTTCTCTCATGCGGCGGGCGACCTCGTCGGCCGTGCCTTCGTCGATGTTGGTTCCGTTGGCGAGCACGACCACTCGATCGGCGCAGCGGGCGATGGCGTCCCAGTCGTGGAAGACGCTGAGCACCGTGGCCCCGGTGGTCTCGGGCACCTCGGCGATCACCTCGAGCACCGCTTCGCGGTTGCCGGGGTCGAGCGAAGCGATCGGCTCGTCGAGGAGGAGGAGTCGCGGGGCGGCGACGATGCCGGCTGCGAGGTTCACTCGCTGCTTCTCGCCGCCCGAGAGCAGCGTGGGATACGTCTGCCACAGGCGTTCGTCGATGTGCATCCGGCGGAGGACTTCCGACGCTCGGTCGCGGGCGGCGTCGTCGTCGACGCCTCGGCGAGTGGCCGCCCGGGTGACCACGTCGAGGACGCCGCGGCGGGGTTCCGCGCGCAGGAACTGCGAGACGTAGCCGAACTCGCGTCGCCGCAGTTCGGCCATCTCGGGGTCGGGGAGTTCGGCGAGGTCGTGCACGACGCCGTCGGCGGCGCGGTACTCGATGGCGCCGCCGTCGATGACGTAGGTGCGGTGGATGCACTTGAGCAAGCTCGACTTGCCGGCGCCGGAGCTGCCGGCGAGGGCGAGGTGCCCGCCGAGCGGCAGGTCGAGCTCGACGCCGACGAGACCGTCGACCGTTCGGCCGTCGACCGCATGGAGCGTGAAGCGCTTGCGGAGCTCGCGCACTCGGAGGAGGAGGTGGGGGTCCATCGGTGTCCTATCCACGGGCGGCGCCGACGAGGCGCTGGCTGTAGGCCTGCTGGGGATCTTCGAGGAGTTGGTCGGTGAGGCCGGCCTCGATGATCCGGCCGTGATGCATCACCACGCAGCGGGTGGTCAGCATCTCGATGACGTTGAAGTCGTGGCTGACGACGACGGCGGCGACCTTGGTCTCCTCGAGCAGATCTCGGATCAGGTCGAGGATGCCGGCCGCCACCGAGGCGTCGAGGCCGGTGGTCGGTTCGTCGAGGAGCAGCACGGCCGGATCGTTGGCGAGCGCCTTGGCCAGCTGGACTCGCTGGCGCATGCCGCCGGAGTAGGTCTCGACCGGGTC
>JBPEXC010000417.1:0-9724 GCA_052032035.1 Acidimicrobiales bacterium
TGGGACCTCGACTTCGATGCCGCGATGGCGAACGAGGGCGCGGTCAGCGCCGCCACCCTGAGGTCGGGCGAGACCCGTGAGGGGGCTCGCCGCTTCGCCTCGGGCCGCGGTCGAGGTGGGCGCTTCGACGACATCTGAGCCGAGGGTCGGCTCGTCCTCAGAGCGTGACCGTGTGGTCGGCGCGGTCGGCGACCTCGACGACGAGACGGGCGTTGGCCTCGTCGGAGCGGTCGACCCACGCCGTCGCGGCGGCGGGGGAGCGGCCGTGGCGGACGTGCCGGTCGATCAGCCGCCGCCGACGCTCGGCGTCGTCGAGCCGCAGCGAGACGGTGAGGTCGAGGAGACCACGGACCGGCGCCCACGGCCCGTCGAGGAGGAGGTAGTTGCCCTCCACGATCACGACATCGTGGCTGGGCTCGATGCCGATCCGGCCGGCGATCGCCGCTTCGAGGGGACGGTCGAACGCCGGCGCGTAGACCGGCTCGTCGGTCGACGTCCGCACGCGCTCGAGGAGGGCGACGAACCCGGCGGCGTCGAACGTGGCGGGGGCACCCTTGACGTCAGCGAGACCCAGATCGGCGAGCACTTCGTCGGCGAGGTGGAACCCGTCCATGCCCAGGACGATCGATCGGGGGCCGAGGCGGTCGGCGAGGGCGGCGGCGACGGTCGACTTGCCGACGCCGGGTGGCCCGGCGAGGCCGACCAGGAGACGTCGAGCCCGATCCGCCCGGCTCTCGATCTCGGGGAGCAGTTCGTCGAGGGCCCGATCGGTCACGGGGAGGCCGGCTCGGCGAGATCGCGCATCCACGCCAGCAGCGCGCCGGTCCAGCGGTCCGACGGTGTCCCCATCGACGTCATGCCGAAACCGTGGCCGCCGCGTCGGTACTGGTGGCACTCCGCCGGCCGGTCGGCTGCCGTCCAGTCGGCGTGGAGACCCTCGACGATGCGGACGAGCAGGTCATCCTGGGCGACGGCCGCGAAGAGGGGAGGCGCGTCGGGCGGGACCGGCTCGCCCCGGGTCTCGCCGCCGTAGATCGGGGCGATCCAGGCGACCTGGTCTGCCCGTGGGTCGAGGGCGACGTCGACGATCAGGAACGCCCCGGCCGAGAACCCGATCATGCCGAGCTCGTCGCCGTCGATCCCGAACCGTTCCGCCTCGGCGCGGACGACCTCGATCGCCCGGCGGCCGTCGTCGGCCGCCGCCGCACGTGCCCGGCGATAGCCGTCGGTGTCGATGAGGTCGCCGATCGCGGTCGGCTTGTCGGCGTGGGGGATCGGGCGGCTCAGCAGCCCGTCGGTGGCGGCCTGGATCGCCGCGAACTCGTCGGGGTCGGCGGGCGATGCCTGCACCCGGTACTTGAGCACGAACGCCGTGTAGCCGAGCTCGTTGAGCCAGCTGGCGACATCGACGCCCTCGTGGGTCCAGGCGTTGATGGTCCATCCACCCCCGGGCACGACGATCACGCCCCGTCCGTTCGCCGCCTCGGCTTCGGGCGCGAACACGGTGAGCGACGCCAACGAGATGTTCCGCAGCATCGGCGCCCCGGCCGCGGCGCCGCTCGTCAGGACGAAGCTCGCTTCGGGCGGGAGCGCACCGAGGTCGGTCGGCGGGCCCTCCGGCCACAGTTCGATCACCTCGGTCATGACGTTCTCCTCCCCGCGGGCGTCGGCCGCCGAGTCTCGCACGGCGGGTCGCTCCCGGCGAACGCGCCGTGTGGTCTCGGAGTCGTGGTGTCCCGGAGCCGCGCTGACCGAGAACCGCCCCGTTTCAGCGCAGCGACCGAGCCTCGGCCAGGGCGGTGATGGCGTCGAGGTCGAGGGGATCGTGGAGGGCCACCAGCACCCGGTCGACGCCGACCTCGCCGAGGCGGTCGAGGAGCTCGGCCACCCGCTCCGGTGTGCCGACCAGGGCACGGGCGACGATGGCGTCGAGGTCTTCGGCGGCGCCCCGATCGGCCCGTGCCGCCGCGAGCACTTGGTCGACCGCCTCGGGCGTCGTGCCGATGAACCCGTCGATCTCGAGGCACCGCGCGACCCGGCGGTCGGGGTTGGGAGAGGCGGCAAGCGCAGCGTCGAAGCGCCGGCGCCGATCGACGTACTCGTCCGGCGTGCAGAACGAGGTCTCCCACACGTCTGCGCGGCGGGCGGCGAGGGCGAGGGCCCGGTCACCGGTCGCAGCGATCGTGACCGGCACACCGGAGCCGCGCCGGGCGGAGCGATCGGCCCAGAGCTCGAGCGCGGCGGCGAGGTCGGCGAGCCGTCGTTCGTAGCCTGAATAGTGGATGCCGTGTGGCTTCCACCACGGACGGGCATGGCGGGCGGCGGCGCCCACGCCAGTGCGCAGCTCGACCCGGCCCGGCGCGATCGCAGCCAGCGTCTCGACCTGCCGGGCGAGGAGGAATGCGCTGCGGAACTCGGGGAGGACGTTGGCGATCACCGGTCCGAGCCGGATCCGTTCGGTGGCGGCGGCGAGGGTGGTGAGCACGGTCCAGCACTCCAGGTTGAGGTCGTGGGGCGACTCGCCGTAGGCGAACAGGTCGATGCCCACGTCCTCGGCGTGGCGGCACGCTGCGAGGACGCGGTCGACATCGTCGCCCCACACCTCCAGCCCGATCTCCACGAAACCGGACGATACCGATCGGGCGGATCTGGGAGACTCGCCGCAACCGTCCAGCCAAGCTCGAGGAGGCCGACGATGGGCCGCACCCCCGCCATCCATCCCGACGCTCGCGTCGCCGCCGACGCGACCGTGACCGGCGACGTCTCGATCGGTGCCGGCGCGCGGATCGCCAGCGGCGCCAGGCTCGTGGCCGAACCGGGTTCGTCGATCTCGATCGGAACCTGCACGATCGTCCTGAAGAACGCCGTGCTCCGCGCCACGCAGCGGCAGTCGCTGGAGGTCGGCGACCACTGCCTGATCGGACCTCCCGATCGGCACGACGAGATCTGGGCGTTGCAGGCCCCGCTCGACTTCCCCGGTTACGTCTACGGCGTCGACCGCGGCGAGGATCATCCGATGCGAGCGATCACCGAAGCGATGTCGGCGCGGCTGGGCGAGGTCGGCTGATGCCGACCGACGGACAGCGAGCCATCCAGCTGCGGATCGACCCCCGGTCCCGCCCGGTCGGCAACGGGGAGGTGCGGCGCCTCCTGCCGTTCCGGACCCACCGCATGGTCGGGCCGTTCATCTTCGCCGACCACATCGGCCCCGACGAGCTCCTCCCGGGCGCCGGGACCGACGTCGACGCCCACCCCCACATCGGGCTCTCGACCGTCACCTACCTGTTCGCCGGGCGCATGGTGCACCGCGACTCGACCGGCGCGGTGCAGACGATCGAGCCGGGGGCCGTCAACTGGATGACCGCCGGGGCCGGCGTGACCCACACCGAACGTTCCCACCCCGACGATCGCCCCACCACCCGGACCCTGCACGGCCTGCAGACCTGGGTGGCCCTGCCCGACGACGCCGAGGACGGGCCCGCCTCGTTCGAGCACCTCGCGGCCGCCGACGTTCCGGAAGTATCGCTCGGCGCGTCACGTGTCCGGGTCGCCGTGGGGACCGGGTGGGGCCTGCACTCGCCGGTCGTCGGGTCGTCACCGCTCGTGCTGGCCGACCTCACCCTCGACGACTCGTCGCCGGTGCCGGTCGACACCGGCCATCCCGAGGTGGCGGTCGTGGTGCTCGACGGCAGCGTCCGGGTGAACGACGAGGCGCTGGTCAACGGGCAGATGGCGGTGTTGCGCGACGACGTCGCCTCGACCTTGCGGGGTTCCGGCCGGGTGATCGTGCTCGGCGGCGCCCCGGTCGGCGCCCGCCGGATCTGGTGGAACTTCGTGAGCAGCGACGCCGAGCGGCTCGAACAGGCCAAGCAGGACTGGGACGCGCAGCGATTCCCCCTCGTGCCCGGCGACCACGACCCCTGGGTGCCACTGCCCTCCTGATGTCACTGCCCTACCGCGACGTCGTGCGGACCCACTCGGGCAACGGTCCCCACGAGCAGATGGACGGGCGCGCGGTCGCCCACTTCGTGCTCGCCCTCGACGACGCGGCCGTGCCGTCTGCACCCGAGCTGCGGTTCGAGCTCATCGCCTGGTTCACCTGGGCGACGGCGATGCTCAACCACCGGTGGTCGTCGCCGGACGACGTGCCGGATGATCTCGAGATGCCGAGCTGGGACTGGGGCGGCACGGAGGGCTGGTAGCGGGAGGTCGTCGGACACAGTGGGTCGACCGTCTGCGAGGCGCGGCTACACCTGCGTGCATGGCGACCTTCACCGTGCCCCGACAGCCCACCCTGCTCTCCGAAGCCGCGTCCTCGGCGCGCGTCCGTGACCTCGCGGTCGTCGGGTTCGCGCTCCTGACCGCGGTCCTGGCCCAGGTCCGCATCCCGCTCGGCTTCACCCCGGTGCCGATCACGGGCCAGACCTTCGCGGTCCTGCTCGCCGGTGCCGCGCTCGGTGCCCGACGTGGCGCCGCGTCGCAGGCGCTCTACGTCGCCCTCGGCGCGATCGGGCTGCCCTTCTTCGCCGGCGGCGACGGCGGGTGGGCCGTGGCCACCGGGCCGACCGCCGGCTACCTCGTCGGGTTCGTCGTGGCCGCAGCCCTCGTCGGCCACCTCGCCGAGCAGGGGCAGGACCGCCGCATGGCCTCGGCGATCCCGGCCTTCGTGGCCGGGACCGTCGTGATCCACTCGCTCGGAGCTGCGTGGCTCGCCTACTCGCTCGGCATTCCGCTCACCGGGAAGGCCGGAGCGTCCAGCGCGATCAGCCTCGGCGTGGCCCCGTTCATCGTCGGCGACGTGGTGAAGGCGGCGGCCGCCGGGCTCCTGCTCCCGGCGGCCTGGCGGCTCGCCGACCGCTGAACGACCTCGGCCGACCTCAGTGCCCGCGCACGACGAGGTCGGTGAAGTCGGCCAGTGATGTGGCGCCCGGGATCTCGAAGACGAACCAGGTCTTCCCGTCGAGTTGCACGGTGGCGGCCGGACACCCCTTGAGCGCCGGAGGTGCGCCCGAGGGCAGCTTCGAGACGGGTTGCAGCTGGGCCATCTCGGCCCTCGTGGTCTCGAAGGTCGCCTTGTGGCCCGCCAACGCCGGCCGGCCCTGCTGGCCGAACCGCACGAGGCCGTCGGCGATCTCCTCGTTGTACTTCGCGAGCACCTTGTCGCCGATCACCCTGCCGAGGGCTGCGCCGGCCCCGACCGGGCTGATGGCGGCGATCTGTCGGGCGAGGCGCAGCTGGGTGAACGGGAGGAGACCGTTGGCGGCCATCGCCAGCGCCAGATAGTCGGGGTCCCAGTGGGCGCCGCCCTTGCCGAGGCGACCGAACCACACCCGGTCGGGCGTGACCTCGACCAGGTAGGTGTGGGCCATCGACGTCATCCCCTTCTTCCAGGCGACGACGATCGCCTGGCCGATCAGCCCGGGCGTCGTGGGCGCGATCGGCGCGGCGGGGGGAGCGGGTGCCGGTGCCGGCGGGGCGGGCGCTGGAGGAGGGGGCGGCGCTGGTGCTGCGGCCGGCGGCGGTGGCGGCGCTGCGGGAGCGGGAGGAGGCGGCATGCCCGGTGGTGGCGGGGGTGCCGGCACGGCCGGCGGCATCGGCGGAGCCGGCGGTGCTGGTGGTGGCGGTGTCGGCGCGGCCGGTGGTGGCGGTTGACCAGGGGCCCCCGGGCGGCTGGGAGGTTCGGGGTGCGTACTCACACGCCGGTGGTAGCACGTCGACCGGCGGGACGCTGCGTCAGGTCGGCGCTGCTCGAGAGTCGCAGGGTCAGCAGCCAGGTGACGGCGACGAAGGCCGTCGACCCCCACAGCGCTGCGTCGAGGCCGCCCCACAGGTAGAGCAGGCCCGACAACAGGGTGCCGACGAGGCGCCCGGTGGCGTTGGCCGAGTAGTAGAAGCCGACGTCGAGGCTCACGTCGTCGCCCTGGCTGTAGGCCAGGATCAGGTAGGAGTGGAGCGACGAGTTGATGGCGAACACGACGCCGAACACGATCAGCCCGCCGACGATCGCCACCGTCGTGGCGACGTCGAACGCCACGAGTCCGGCGATCAGGGCCGACACCACGCCGAGGGCGAGCGCCCAGGTGCGGGCGGCGCCGATCTCGGCGTCGAGGTCGCCCTTGGTCGATCGGAGGAGGCGAGGAGCGAACGACTGCACGACGCCGTAGCCGATCACCCAGGCGGCCAGGAAGCCGCCGACCTGCTCGTGGCTCCAGTCGAACACCTCGGTGAGGAAGACGGGCAGGGCGACCACGAACCAGATGTCACGCGAGGCGAACAGGAAGAACCGGGCCGCCGACAGGCGGTTGATCGCCGTCGACTTCGACAGCATGGCCGTCAGCTTCGGCTTCACCTTCGCCTTGCCGATGTCCTCGTCGAGCAGGAGGGCGACCGCCGCCAGGGCGACGGCGATCAGTCCGGCCATCGTCCAGAGGGCGCTGTCGTAGCCGAGCCACGACAGCAGGGCGGCGCCGAGGAAGAAGCCGACGCCCTTCAGCGCGTTCTTCGAGCCGGTGAGGATCGCGACGAGGCGGAACAGGGCGCCCTCGCCGGCGACGAACTTCACCGCACTCTTCGAGCTCATCTTCGTCAGGTCCTTGGCGACACCCGACAGGGCCTGGAACCCCATCACGAAGCCGACCGAGGCGACCTCGGGCCAGGCGGTGTCGTGGAACGTCAAGGCCCCGAGGGCGACGATCTGCAGCGCCAGGCCGATCAGGAGTGTGCGGTTGAGACCCGACCGGGCCCCGATCCAGCCGCCGACCAGGTTGGTGACGATCCCCATGAACTCGTAGAGGAGGAAGAGGAACGCGATCGACACCGGCGAGTAGCCGAGGTCGTGGAAGTAGAGGAGCACCAGCATCCGCAGGGCCCCGTCGGTGAGCGTGAAGGCCCAGTAGCCGGCGGTGACCAGGATGTAGTTGCGGAGCCTCACGACGACGCCGGTTCCATCGAGGCGGCGACCTTGGCGGCCAGGTCGACCATCCGGAAGGCGTAGCCGTACTCGTTGTCGTACCAGGCGAGCACCTTCACGAGCCGCCCGTCGGTGACCATGGTCGAGGCGGCGTCGACGATGCCCGAGCGTGGGTCGTTGACGTAGTCGGCCGACACCAGGGGACGGGTCTCGAAGCCGAGGATGCCGGCCAGCGGCCCCTCCGCAGCGGTGCGGAGCAGCTCGTTCACCTCCTCGACCGTCGTGTCGCGAGCGACCGAGAACACCGCGTCGGTGAGCGACGCGTTGAGGAGCGGCACCCGGACCGCGACGCCGTCGAGCTTGCCGGTGAGCTCGGGGTAGATCATGGTGATCGCCGTCGCCGAGCCGGTCGAGGTGGGGATCAGCGAGTTGAGGGCCGAGCGGGCCCGGCGCAGGTCCTTGTGGGGGGCGTCGACGATCACCTGGGTGTTGGTGACGTCGTGGATGGTGGTGATCACGCCGCGCTCGATGCCGAGGCCCTCGTGGATGACCTTCACCACCGGGGCGAGGCAGTTGGTCGTGCACGATGCAGCGGTGACGACGTGGTCGGTGGCCGGGTCGTAGCGGTCGTCGTTGCATCCCATCACCACGTTGAGCACGCCCTCGCTCTTCACCGGGGCGGCGACGATCACCTTCCGCACGCCGCCGTCGAAGTAGGGCTGGAGCAGCTCGGTGGTGCGGAACTTGCCGGACGCCTCGAGGACGAGGTCGACCCCGTGGTCGGCCCACGGCACCGCACCCGGCGTGTCGTGGGAGCTGTGGGTGACCGTCACGCCGTCGAGGGTGAAGGCGTGGTCGCTCGTCACGGCGATGTCGGCGTCGAAGCGACCGTGGACCGTGTCGAACTCGAGGAGGTGGGCCGAGGTGGCGGCGTCGGCCTTCAGCTCGTTGACGTGGACGAGCTCGAGGTCGGGTCGATCGCGAAGGGCGCGGACGACGAGGCGTCCGATGCGGCCGAAGCCGTTGATGCCGACACGGGTGGGGCGGTTGGTCACGGGGAGACCTTTCGGGGCGGGGGATCGAGTGGCTGGAGGCTGGCGATGCGGGCGTCGAGGTCGTCGACGACGGCGTCGAAGGCGGCGTCGGAGCCGGAGGGCACCGGGTCGGGGAGCGACCAGTGCCACCAGTCGGGTCCGGGTTCGAGCTCCTCGTGGGCGCGATCGCAGACGGTGACGACCAGTTCGTCGGCCCGGTGTCCGGCGAAGTGGGTGGGGCGGGCGTCGCCGAGGTCGACGCCGGCCCGGATCGCGGCCGCAACCGCGCCCGGGTGCACACGGTCGGCCGGCTCGGTGCCGGCGGAGCTGGCCGGGCCTCCCGTGCGGTCGCGCCACAGGGCGGCGGCGAGCTGGGATCTGGCCGAGTTGTGGGAACAGACGAAGACCACCGGTCCGAGCGGCCGGGCGAGGGCGACACCGAGTTCGGCGAGGGGCTCACGGCGGAGGCGCACGTAGCGTCGCCGGCGATCGCCGGCGGAGCTGAACCGTTCGACGATGCCGGCGTCCTCGAGCACGTCGAGGTGGTGCGAGAGCAGGTTGGCGGCGATGCCGAGGCGACGGCCGAGCTCGGTGGGCGAGCGGTCGGAGCCGGCGAGTTCCTCCACGATGCCCAGGCGGTGCTCCTCGCCCAGGGCGGCGTGGCGTCGAGCCCGTTGGGCACGGCCGGTGTCCATGAGCGGGACGGTAGCGAGGCGCGCAACGATGCTTCAACCAACGTTGAGTGAATTCTGGGTGGCCGGGCGGGGTGACCTGACAGTGGCCGGGCGGGGTGACCTGACAAATCTCACGTCGAAGTGGTGACGTCCCGCTCTATGGCGACGAGCGGCGCGGCGCAACGATGAGATCCATGACAACGACGATCCACCTCCGAGGCCTGGTCAAGCGGTTCGGCCACGGCACCGACACCCGCCCCGCCGTCGACGGGATCGACCTCGACATCCACGCCGGCGACGTCGTCGCCCTCCTCGGCCCCAACGGTGCAGGCAAGACGACCACCCTCGACATGGTGCTCGGCTTCACGAGCCCGACCGAGGGCACCGTCACCGTGCTCGGCGGCACGCTGGCCGACGCCGTCCGGGCCGGGCGGATTGCCGCCGTATTGCAGACCGGCGGCCTGCTCCGCGACCTCCGGGTGCGTGAGACCGTCGAACTGATCGCCTCGATGTACGACCGACCCCCGTCGATCGACGAGGTGATGGCGAGGGCCGGGATCACCCCGATCGCCGACCGTCTGGTCCAGGCCTGCTCGGGTGGTGAGCAGCAGCGACTCCGCTTCGCGCTCGCCCTGCTGGCCGACCCCGAGATCCTCGTGCTCGACGAGCCGACGACGGGGATGGACGTGGGCGCCCGGCAGGAGTTCTGGCAGGCGATGCACGCCGAGGCCGAGCGCGGCCGCACGATCGTCTTCGCCACCCACTACCTCGAGGAGGCGGAGCAGTTCGCGCAGCGGACGGTGTTGATGGCGGCGGGGCGCATCGTCGCCGACGGGCCGACCGAACGGATCCGCAACCACGTCGGCGGCCGCTCGGTCCGGGCGACCCTCCCGGAGGCGGGCAAGGCCGACCTGCTCGCCCGACTCGAGCAGCGCACCGATGTGCTCGACCTGCGGACCTCGGGCAACCGCCTCGACCTCGTCGCCGGCGACTCCGACGCCGTCGCCCGCATCCTCCTCGACGCCGCCGCCCACGACCTCGAGATCGAAGCGGCCTCGCTCGAACACGCCTTCCTCGCCCTGACCCACGAACGCTGACCCACGAAC
>JBPEXC010000418.1:0-20674 GCA_052032035.1 Acidimicrobiales bacterium
AGCGGGCGGTGGCGTCGTCGAGGTCGAACGCCAGGGCGAGTTCCTCGGCGACGAGGTCGACGAGTTCGAGGTCGCCGCCGAGGGCCTCGCGTTCCTCGGGGGTGAGGGGCTGGGGGGCGTCGAGGTCGGGGGCCTGGGGGCCGAGACCGCAGTCGCGCCCCATCGACTCCTGGAACGCGTCGAACGCCTCGTCCATGCCCTCCACCTCGAGTTCGCCGACGGCGAGTTCGAGCACGTCGTAGTCGCGGGCGGCCATGCGGTCGTCGACCACCGACACGCCGGCGGCGAACTCCCGCAGGTCGGTGTCGACGCCGGCGGGGGCCACCTCCTCGAGGTCGCCGAGCCGGTCGACCCACTCGGCCATGTAGTCCTCGAGGGCGGCGGGGTCGGCGGTGACGGTGGCGAACCGACCCTCGAAGTCGAGGTAGTCGACGACCTGGGTGCAGTAGGAGGCGGCCTCGTCGCCCCCACACCCGGTGACCACACCGAGGGCGAGGAGCACGGCGGCCGCACCAGCCCGAGCCGTCGGAACAGTGCGGCCCATCAGAACAGGGCCCCCTGGCCGGCCGGGGGGAGGCGGCGCTGCCCGGAGTGACACAGGTTGTCCATGAACGCCCAGCTGCGCCGGTGCACCGCCGAGGGCCCGTAGGCCTGGAGCGCCGCCTGGTGGCGGGGGCACGGATAGCCCTTGTTCCAGGCGAAGTCCCACACCGGGTACTCGTCGTTCCACGCCCGCATCATGCGGTCGCGGGTGACCTTGGCCAGGATCGACGCCGCCGCGATCGACAGACACTTCGCGTCGCCCTTCACCAGCTTGGCGGTGCGGGCGTGGCCGACGAAGTCCCACTTGCCGTCGAGGATCACGGCGTCGACCGGCAGGCCCAGCCCCTCGATCGCCCGGCGGGCGGCCAGCTTCTGGGCGGCCGACATGCCGAGGGCGTCGCACTCCTCGTGGGTGGCGTGCCCGACCGACGAGGCCCGGGCCCAGTCGACGATCCGGTCGTAGAGGGCCTCGCGCTCGGCTTCGGTCAGCGCCTTGGAGTCGCGCACCTTGTTGATCCGCCGGTCGCGGGGCACCACGACCGCACCGATCGTCAGGGGGCCGGCCCACGCGCCGCGGCCGACCTCGTCGATGCCGACGACCACGTCGCAGCCGTCGTCCCAGAACGCCTTCTCGGTGGCGAGGCCGGGTGCCTTGGCCTTGAGCGCCTTGCGGAGGCGGGGAACGGTGGGGGCGGTCACCGGTCCAGGATCACACGAACGAGTCGCCCTCGGAGGGCGCGGACGGAAGGTCGTCGCTCACCCCGGCCAGCAGGGTCTCGCCGCGGGCCTCGGTGGTCGACCACGTGGGGTCGAGGCCGGGACAGCGCAGGGTCACCTCGTGGGGCACGTGGTGTTCGAAGGGTTCGAGGTCCCACAACAGGGCCGGGCGGGCGCCGTGCCAGCGGATGGCGAACGACAACATGCCGTGGGTGGTGACGGCCCCGTGGACCTCCACCCCGCCCCCGCGCCAGGCCGCCGGGAACTGGGGGAACACGTCGACGCGATCGGGCCAGTCCTGGATCAGGAGCTCCCGCATGCCGAGCCAGAAGCGGGCGGCGGTGTTGGGGTCGTCGTCGCCCCAGCTGCGGGCGGGCGACGCCGCCTCGGCCATCGTCGACAGGCCGCCCAGGGTGGAGGGCAGGTCGTCGCGCACCAGCCCGGCGCCGCGCCGGAACAGGTTGGCGGCGGTGTCGGCCCGACCGGTGACCAGGAGCAGCCGCCCCAGTCCGATCAAGGCCTCGGAGGCGATCTCGGGGCGACGGGCCTTGGCCGCCGCCTTCTCGACCAGGAGGGTGAGCTGGGCGGCGGGTTCGAGGAGTTCCTCGGCCATCGCCGGGTCGTCGGCCAGGCGGGCGGCGCGGCCGACCCCGGACACGATCGCCGAGGCGTCGCCGGGGCTGGTCCCCTTGGGGAGCTTGGTGGGGAAGGAGCCGGCGAACGCGCCGAGCGACCCGAGCACCTCGCCGATGGCGCCGCCGCTGGCGAGCCCCTCGAGGATGCGGCCGGCGCCCGGTTCGAGGGCGGCCACCCGGCGGGGCAGGGTGGTGCCGGCCTGGGCCAGGCGGGCCTGGGCGGCCTCGACCTGTTGGGTGAGGCCGTTGTCGGGCAGCACGAACCGGCCGCCGCGGGCGATCACCTGGTCCCACCCGTTGGCGACCCGGTCGTGGGGGGCGACCCGGCGCACCCCGTCGGGCCCGTCGACCAGGGCCAACTCGGCGCCGAGCACGATGCGGACCGAGGTCTGGTGGGGCACGGGGTAGACGAAGGCGGCGCTGCGAACGCCGAGGAGGGCGTCGTCGTCGCCGACCTCGTCGGTGAGGGCCCGCCCGGCCACGAGCCGGTCGACCACGTCGCCGTGGGACGTGCCGATCTCGTTGGGCCGCTTCGGCAGGCGGATCATCGTGGTGCCCTCGAACCGCACCCGATCGTCGGTCACCTCGAGCCGGAACGGACCGCCCGGGGTGCCGTCGAGGCCGTAGGGGCGGAGGGCGAACGCCATCGCCACCGGGGTGGACGAGGTGTTCTCGAACTCGACGACGAGGCCGTCGGTCGTGCCGTCCGCGCCCTGGAGGTTGACCGCCCAGGTCCGCAGCAGCACGTCGCCGCCGGGCACCCGCATGGCGGTCTCGAGCACGGGCCCGCCGCCGATCCGGCGCTGCCGCACGGCGGCCTCCCGGCTCGGCAGGTACCAGCGGTCCTCGGCGCCCACCCACCAGTCGAGCGACCAGTCGGCGTCGTCGAGCTGCACGGCGCCGGCGCCGTCGACCCGGGCCGGGCGCAGCGAGTCGAGGCCGCCGACGATCGTGAAGCCGGCGTCGGCCGGACGTTCGACGGCGCGAGGCCCCAGCGACATCGTGCCCTCACCAGGGGCGCCGCCATTGCGACCAGCACCATCCATGGCCACAGCCTATGGGCGCCCTCGCGTCAACCCCCCGGTCGGGTCGGGACCTGTCCCGGCGACTCGTGGCCGAGGCGACCCCGGAGCAGGGAGTCCTGGATCAGGTCGAGCGGCTTGCCCTCCCAGCACATCTCGTAGACCTGACGGGCGATCGGCATCTTCACCCCGTACTCGGCGGCCAGCTCGTCGACCACCTGGGCCGCCCGCACGCCCTCGGCCACCTGGTCCATGTCGCTCAACACCTCGTCGACCGAGCGACCGGCCCCGATCTCGCGTCCCACGTGGGAGTTGCGGCTCTGGGGCGACATGCACGTGGCGAGCAGGTCGCCCATGCCCGCCAGCCCGGCGAGGGTGAGCGCCTCACCCCCCATCGCGGTGCCGAGCTCGATCAGTTCGGCCAGCCCCCGGGTGATGATCGCGGCCCGGGCGTTGTCGCCCGCACCCCGGCCCTCGACCGAGCCGGCGGCCAGGGCGTAGACGTTCTTCAGGGCGCCGCCGAGCTCGCAGCCGACCACGTCGTGGTGGACGAACACCCGGAAGGTGCGGGTGGTGAAGATCGACTGGAGCCGCTCGGCGATGTGGAGCTCGCTCAGCGCCAGCACCGCCCCGGCCGGTTGGCCCGACAGGATCTCCTTGGCCAGGTTGGGGCCGGTCAACACCCCGACCGGTCGGCCGGGCAGCTCCTGTTCGAGGATCTGGGTCATGCGCAGTCGGGTGCTGGTCTCGAAGCCCTTGGCCAGGCTGACCACCGGCACCCACGGCCGCAGGTGGTCCGCCGCGGCCCGAGCGGTCTCGCGGAACGCCTTGGTCGGCACCCCCATCACCAACAGGTCGGCCGAGTTGACCGCGGCGGCGAAGTCGTCGGACCCGACCAGGTCGGGGTGGAGCTCGTAGCCGGGCAGGTAGCGCGGGTTCTCGTGGCGCTCGGTCACCGCCGCCGCCACCTCGGCGTCGCGGGCCCACAGCGTCGTCGGCGTCGAGTGGGCGCTCAGGTGGGCCACCGTCGTGCCCCACGAACCCGCCCCCAACACGGTCACCCGCAACGGTTCGCTCATCGTTCCCGGTCTCCCCTCGCTCTCGGTCGTGCTGGTCGGCCCAGCCGCACCGGTCTCCCCGCCGCCACGCTAGACGGCGCCGCGATGGCCGGGCAGGCGTCGGAAGCGTTTAGCCTCGGAGTGTGGAACCTTCGGCCATCGTCGGGACCGTCGCCGTGCTGGTGCCCATCAAGTCGTTCGAACTGGCCAAGGGCCGGTTGGCCGAGGCCGTCGAGCCCGCGGCGCGGGCCGAACTCGCTCGGCGCATGGCCGCCGGCGTGTTGGCGGCCACCCATCACCTCCCCGCCTTCGTCGTGTGCGACGACGACGAGGTCGAGGCGTTCGCCCGTCGCCACGGCGCCGAGGTGATCCGGCGGGCCGCCCGCGGCCTCAACGCGGCGGTCGACGACGGTCGAGCCGCCCTCGCCGAGCTGGGCTACGCCCGCATGATCGTCGCCCACGCCGATCTTCCCCTCGCCCGCGACCTCACCTGGGTCGGCGGCTTCGACGGCGTGACGATCGTGCCCGACCGTCGGGGCGACGGCACCAACGTGCTGGGCGTGCCCACCGCCGCCGCCTTCGCCTTCGCCTACGGGCCGGGGTCGGCGGCCGCCCACACCGCCGAGGCCGAACGCCAGGGCCTGGCCCTGCGGGTGGTACCCGACGACGCGCTCGGCTGGGACGTCGACGTGCCCGACGACCTCACCGCCCTCGACGCTGCCCCCGTCGACGCTGCCGCTGCCCCTCTCGACGCTGCCCCGGAGACCTCCCAGTGACCGAAGCCCAGAATCCGCTCACCCCCGGCGCCGTGCCCCTCGTCGAGACGAGCCGCAACCTGCCGACGCCCGAGCGGGCGTTGGCGATCGGCGCCCACCCCGACGACGTCGACTTCGGCTGCGGCGGCACGCTGGCGAAGTGGGCGGCCGACGGCTGCGAGGTGAGCGTGTTGGTGTGCACCGACGGCTCGAAGGGCACGTGGGATCCCCAGGCCGACGAGGCCGAACTGATCGAGCGGCGCAAGGTCGAACAGCGCGCCGCGGCCGAGGCGCTCGGCGCCACCGGCGAGGTGGTGTTCCTCGGTCACCCCGACGGCGAGCTGGCCTCCACCCTCACCGAACGCGAGCAGGTGGCGCTGTGGATCCGCCGGCTCCGACCCACGGTGGTGCTCGGCCACGACCCGTGGAAGCGGTATCGCCTCCACCCCGACCATCGACATGCCGGGTGGCTGACGACCGACGGGGTGGTCGCCGCCCGCGATCCGAAGTTCTTCCCCCATCAGGGCGTGCCCCACCACCGGCCCGACCGGATGCTGCTGTGGGAGGCCGACGCCCCGGATCACGTCGAGGACGTCACCGGCTGGCTCGACACCAAGTACGCCGCGCTGCTGGCCCACGAGAGCCAGTTCGAGACGACGATGCTCAAGCAGACCGTCGAGGGCACCGTCGCCGCCGACTCGCCGGAGATGGCGGCGTTCCGAGCCCGGGTCGAGGCCCGGTTGGCGGCGGCCGGCGAGGCGGCGGGGGTCACCCACGCCGAGGTGTTCAAGCTCATCGACGACCTGTGACCGCGCCCCGGTGAGCACGACCGTCGCCGGCGTCGACGGCTGCCCCGGCGGGTGGGCGGTGGCGCGCTGGTCGCCCGGGCCTTCCGGGTCTGCTGCGGCGCTCACCGTGTCGTTCGCCGAGACGCTCGACGAGGTGGTGGCCGAACTGCGGGCGCAGCGGCTGGCGGCGGTGGCCGTCGACATGCCGATCGGGCTGTTGGCCGACCGGGTCCGCGCCAGCGACGGCCTGGCCCGGCGACTGCTCGGACCGCGGCGCTCCTCGATCTTCGCCACCCCGGCCCGGGCGACGCTCGGATCGCCCGACCAACCGGTGCTCGATCATGCGGATGCCTCGGCCCGCAACCGTGACGCCGTCGGTGTCGGCCTGTCGATCCAGGCGTTCCACCTCCTGCCGAAGATCGCCGAGCTCGACGACCTCGTGCAGCCGTCCGATCAGGACCGGTTGGTCGAGGCTCATCCCGAGCTGGCGTTCACCCGCATGGTCGGGGCCCCGCTCCCGGATTCGAAGGCCCGCCCCGAGGGCCGGGCGATGCGGCGGGCACTCCTCGACGAGCACTTCGGGGCCGCCCTGGTCACCGACGCGTTGGCGACCGCCGACGTGCCCGTCACCGACGCCCTCGACGCCCTGTCGCTGTGCACCGTCGCCGAGCGCGTCCCCACCGGCGACGTCGAGTTCCTGGGCGACGACGTCGACCCCACCGGCAAGCAGTGTCGCATCGCGTGGTAGCCGCATCGCCTGGTGAGGTGAGGTCTCACGACGCTCAGTCCCACATGTGGGACTGAGCGTCGCCAGAGTGGCGCCCGTCCCGACGGTCAGGCGCCGCGGACGGGGAAACCGGCGGCGGTGTAGGCGGCGTCGATGACGGCCATCGTGGCGACGGCGTCCTGGCCACCGGTGGGCTGGGGCGTGCCGTTGCGCACCGCGTCGACGAAGGCGTCGAGCTGGTAGTGGTAGGTGGTCTCGCCCTCGACCGTCGACACCGACGGCTCGCCACCGTCGGCCGGGGTGACGGCGACCTGGTTGCCGCTCGAGGGATGGAGCGGATTGGTCACCTCGAGCGTCGCCGTCTCGCCGACCACGGTCAGCGAGGCGCCGGGCTCGTAGCCCTCGGCCATCGCCGTGTGGAGGCTCGCCGGCACGGGGGTGCCGCCACTGCCGGCGGCGCCGAGGTCGAAGGTCATTTCGATGGTCGTGATCAGGTCGATGCCCGGGTTGCCCTCGGTCATGGCGGCCGACGCAACCACGGGTTCGACCGCCGAGCCGGCTGCCGCCGAGGCAGCGAACCGGAGCCACTGGACCGGGTAGCAGCCGAGGTCCATCAGGGCGCCGCCGGCGAGGTCGTACTGGTGGCGGATGTCTCCGGTGTCGAGGATCGGCACGTCGAAGTGGGCCTTCATCGACACGATCGGCCCGAGCCCGGCGATCTCGGTGGCGATCCGCTCGGCCATCGGGTGGTAGCGCCAGTGGAACGCCTCGAGCAGGACGAGCCCGGTGCGTTCGGCGGCCGCCACCATCTCGGCCGCCTCGGCGGCGTTGGACGCGAACGGCTTCTCACACAACACGTGCTTGCCGGCTTCGAGCGCCTTGATCGACCACTCGGCGTGGACGCTCGGCGGCAGGGGGTTGTAGATCGCGTCGATGTCGGGGTCGGCGAGCAGTGCGTCGTAGCTGTCGTGCACGGTCGGGATCCCGAACTCGTCGGCCTGGGCCTGGGCCCGCTCGACGCTGCGGGCGGCGATCGCCACCACCTCGGCGGTGTCACGGTCGGCGGCGGGGGTGAACAGGGCCGGCGGCGAGATGCGGGCGGCGCCGAGGACACCGAGGCGGAGAGGGGCAGCAGAGGCGGACATGCGGGTCAGTCAACCACGGGCCGACCGCGCTTGACTGGCGATGTGGCATCTGCGACCGACAGCGCCGGAATCGCCCTCGTCCGACGGCGGGGCGACGGTTGGGAACTCCTCGTCGTCCACCCCGGGGGGCCGTTCTGGGCGAAGAAGGACGCCCACGCCTGGTCGATCCCGAAGGGCGAACTCGACGGCGACGAGGAGCCCGAGGCGGCTGCGGTGCGCGAGTTCGCCGAGGAGCTCGGCCTGCCCGTCCCCGCCGGGCCCCGCCACGCGCTGCCGTCGTTCCGGGCCGGACGCAAGACGATCCACGCCTTCCTGGTCGAGGGCGACCTCGACGTCGAGGCGATCGAGCCGGGCACGACCGAGATCACGTGGCCGCCGCGCTCGGAGCGGACGATGACGATCCCCGAGGTCGACCGGGCCGAGTGGGTCGCCCTCGACGACGCCGCCGCCAAGCTCCACAAGGGCCAGGCGCCGCTGGTCGACCTCGTGCGCGGCCACCTCGAGCGCGGCCACCTCGAGTCACGAGCCTGACCTGGGCCTGTGACGGGTGTCGCAGGGTTCGTGGCCAGGGTCCGCCACCTTCGACAAGCGGCCCTCTAGCCTTTCGGTCGCGGAGTGAATCGACCCGAAAGGGCCTTTTTCGTGCCTCCACTCCCTCGCATCTACGGTCTCGACGTCTGCACGGACGAGCCGATCGTGAACGGTCAGCTCGACCCGTTGCGCAACCGGGTGACGGCGATCGGTTTGTCGACCCCGACGACCGACGAGACCTACGAGGGCCCCGAGGCCGAGATCCTCACCCTGATCTCCCGGCGCTTCCCGATGCTCGACGCCGGCACCGTCGTCACCTGGAACGGCGCCGTGCTGGCCCTGCCGTTCCTCGTCGCCCGGGCCGAGTACCTCGCGGTCGACCTCGGCCTCGACCTGTTCGAGGACCGCCGCCAGGTGGTGACCGACGCTCCGCTGGCCGGTCTCGCCCACCCGTGCCTGGCCGCATGGGGAGAGCACGACCACCTCGACCTGCGCCGGGTCTACCTCGACCAGGCGCCCAGGCAGCGCCGCCTCGGCCTGCGCCGCGACAACGCCGCGCCCGGCGAGGACCCCCTCGTCGACGATCTGACCGCCCGCGATCCGGAGCAGAACGCTCGCCTGATCCGACAGCTGGCGAGCCGCCGTTGGGACCAGGGCAAGCGCATGATCGACCGGCTCCCCCGCCGCTCCAACCTGCCGGCGGCCCGTCCGACCAAGGCCGACGGGGTGCAGGCGTCGCGCCGCTGAGGATCGCCCGGCCCGACGTGTCCCCTGCTCGGGGCACTGCCCCGACAAGCTTCAACCAGTTGAAGCGAAATCGACATGAACGAGGCATGTCACCGAAGCGACGAGACCACTAGCGTTCGCTCCATGCTGCTGGAGCTGGGTCCTCTCCCTCCGGACGACGTCCGCAGCTGGGTCCGCTTCGCCCGGCGGGTGATCTGCGAGGTCCGGCTCGATCCTGGCGACCTCGATGGTGTGGTCACCACCGACGCCCTCGACGCGTGGTCCGGCCTGCTCGACTCGTGGGACGTGCACGCCGTCGGCGTGCTCGACCTCGACGACGACTCGCCGTTCCGATGGTCCGACGAGGCCGTCGACCCCGAGCTGGCGGCGTTCATGCTCCACGCCATGGACCGGATCGTGCGGTCCGACGACGTGCAGGAGCGCCTCACCAAGAGCGAGTCGCGGGCCAACACGCCGTTCACGATGCTCGTGGTGAAGTCGTTCGCCGAGGGCCTGTGTGCGGTCGGCAGCTGCGAGAGTCACCTGGTCGGACAGATCATCTCGTCCCTCCAGGATCGCCTCGAGCTCCCCGCCGACGTCCTGAGCACCACCTGACGCTGCGCCGCCTGACGCTCCGCACCGCCGGTTTCCGGCGACGGCGGCTCAGGCCGAGCGGAGCACCTGGCCGGCCAGCACCGAGCGGTCGAGTTCGCCGTCGACCAGCACCCGCTGGCCCATCACGAACACATGGCTGATGCCCGACGACGACGTCGCCGGCGCGGCGACGGTCGCCTGGTCGACGATCGAGCCGGGGTCGAAGATCGTCAGGTCGGCGTCCGCGCCGCGTTGCAGGCGACCCTTGCGAGCCATCTGCGGCAGCATCGCCTCCACCCGGCGGGCCGGCAGGATCGTCATCTTGGCCAGGGCGTCGACCAGGCCGAGGGTGCCCTGGTCGCGCACGTAGCGACCGAGGGTGCGGGAGAACGTGCCCGCGGCCCGCGGGTGGTTGTTGTTGCCGTCGGTGAGGATCCCGTCGCTGCCGAGCATGATCCACGGGGTGCGCAGCGCCGTCTGCACGTCGGCCTCGGGGATCGACCCGATCGCCGCCACCAGGAGGTTCTCGGCCTGGGCGGCGGCGAAGGTCGCCTCGGTGAGGAAGCGATCGGTGCCGGCCACCTCGAGGTTCTCGTAGGTGATGCGGTAGCGGCTCTGCCAGTCGCCGACGAAGCGGAAGCTGCCGAGCGTGGTGGCCCAGTAGTCGTAGGGGTAGACGCACGCCGTGAGGTCGAGGCCGTCGGACCGGGCCTCCTCCATCAGGGCCAACACCTGGTCCATCACGAAGGTGCCGCCGGTCGAGGTGAGGTGCTCGATGTGGGCGGCGACGCCGTGGCGGCGCGCCAGGTCGATCACCTCCTGCACCCCCTCGATCGACGTGCCGGGCTCGTCGGGGTCGCTGTAGCGGGTGTGGAAGTAGACGCCGTGCCCCGCCTCGGCGGCGACGGCGGTGAGGGCGTCGAGCTCGGCGGTGGTGGTGCCCGGCGAGTACTCCGGCGAGAAGCACACGCCGGCGAACCCGTCGGCCAGGCTCGACCGGCACAGGTCGGCGAAGGCGGCGATCTGAGCCTCGTCGAGGGCGCTGTCGGGCAACACGCCGAGGTCCTCGCCCCGCAGGAAGTGCTGGTGGAACGCCCCGCCGACATGCACCGGGGTGGAGCCCTCCATCCGGGAGAAGAAGGCGTTGGCGTAGTTGTTCACGCCGTGCATGCACAGGTTGGTGGTCACCCCGTCGGCCACCTTGAACCACTCGCCGTAGCCGTTGGGCTCGGCCGACAGCAGGTCGATGAAGCCGGGGGCGATCACCCGACCGCCGACGTCGAGGATCTCGATCGCCTTGCCGCCCGGCGGCTGGATGGCGGTGATCACCCCGTCGTTGATGCCCACCTCGAGCGGTCCGTCGAAGCCCGAGGCCGGGTCGATGACGCGGCCGTTGGTGAGGAGGAGGTCGAACACGTGGTCCGGACCGGGCGGGTCGCCGGCGTCGGCCAGGGCGGGCGGGGCGTCGAGGGTGGAGCCGGCGACCGTGGTGGTCGTCGTCGACGCGCCGAGCGCCGCCTCGGCTCCGGCGTCGCCGGTGCCGGCCGCGATCGACGTCGACGGGTCGCCCGACGCCCCGAGCCCCCGCAGGAGCACCACGTTGGCGGCGCCGAACCCGGCCGCCACCAGGAACCGTCGGCGATCCGCGTTCGCCGCTCGGGGGCGGGGAACGGGGGTGTCGGAACGGTCGGACATGGCCGGACCAGCATAGGGAACCGGGTCGCGATCGCCAGGCCGCGCCGATGGGGCGGCCATGCCGGTGGGCGGCCTCGTTCCTCGCTACTCTCGGCGTCGTGCCCAGCGACCTTCCTGCCCTCTACCGGCTCGGCATCGTGGGCGCGGGACAGATCGCCCGGATGACCCATCAGGCGGCGGTGAAGCTGGGCATCACGCCGCGACTGTTGGCCGAGGAGAGCGGCGACTCCGCCGCCCTCGCCGCCCCCGACGCCGTCTACGGCCACCCCGACGCCCTCGCCGCCTTCGCCGACACCTGCGGCGTGATCACCTTCGAGCACGAGCGCCTCGACCTGGGCCTGCTCGAACGGCTCGAGGAGTCGGGCACCACGATCCGCCCCGGATCCAAGACGATCCGGGCCGCCTTCGACAAGGTCCACCAGCGTCGTGTCCTGCTCAACCGGGGCTTCCCGGTGCCGGTGTTCGCCGAGCTGCGGGGCCCCGACGACCTGCTCGACTTCTCCGGCGTGTTCGGCTGGCCCCTCGTGATCAAGTCGGCCCGAGCGGGCCGCGCCGCCGACAAGGGCGTGTGGATCGTCGAGAACCAGGACGAGGCGCTGCGGGTGCTGGCCGAGCAGGGCGACCGCCAGCTGATGGTCGAGAACTTCCAGCCCATCGTCAAGGAGCTGGTGGTGCTGGTGGCCCGCCGACCCGGAGGCAGTTCGCGCTGCTACCCGGTGGCCGAGGTCACCCACCGCGAGGGCGCCACCCGCGAGGTCCACGCTCCGGCCACGATCGGCCACCGGGTGGCCACCGAGGCCAAGGAGCTCGCCACCCGCCTCGCCAACGAGCTCGACGCCACCGGCATCCTCGCCGTCGAACTGTTCCTCACCACCGAGGGCCTCGTGATCAACGAGCTCGCCGCCCGGCCCCACAACGCCGGCCACCTCACGATCGAGGGCTGCCCGACGTCGCAGTTCGAGAACCACGTGCGGGCCGTGCTCGACCTGCCCCTCGGCCCCACCTGGGCGCTGGCGCCGGCGATGGTGACTGTCAACGTGATCGGCGGGCTGGGCTCGGTCGACCCCCTCGACCACCTGCCCGAGGCCCTCGCCATCGAGGGCGTCCACGTCCACCTCTACGGCAAGCACCCCCGCCCGGGCCGCAAACTGGGCCACGTCACCGCCCTCGGCGACGACCTCGACCAGGCCCGGGAGATGGCCCGACGCACCGAAGCCGCACTCCAAGGACGACGCTGGTGACCGCTCCCTCCCCCACCCCTGGCCTGACCGTCATCGACCACCCCCTGGTCTCCCACAAGATCGCCCAGCTCCGCAGCGTCGACACCGGTCCGCGGGAGTTCCGGGCGCTGTGCGAGGAGATCACGCTGTTGATCGCCTACGAGGCGCTGCGCGACCTGCCGACCGTCACCACCGAGGTGACGACGCCGATCACGACCACCAGCGCCGAGGTGCTGGCCGACCCGCCCCCGGCCGTCGTCGGCATCCTGCGGGCCGGGCTGGTGATGGTCGACGCCATCCTCACCCTGATGCCGACCGCCCACGTCGGCCATCTCGGCATGCAGCGCGACCCCGACACCCATCAGCCGATCGAGTACTACGGCAAGCTGCCGCCCCGCATCACCGAACGCGAGGTGCTCGTCGTCGACCCGATGCTGGCCACCGGCGGCTCGGCGATCGCGGCCCTCGACCGGCTGGCCGCCGACGGCTGCACCGACCTGCGGCTGCTGTCGATCATCGGCTGCCCCGAGGGCGTGGCCGCCGTGCACGAGGCCCACCCCGACGTGAAGATCACCCTCGCCGCCCTCGACGAGCGGTTGAACGACCACGCCTACATCGTCCCCGGCCTGGGTGACGCGGGCGACCGGATCTACGGGACGCTGTAAAACAGCTGGTATGAGCGACAGCGCCCACACCGTCGGGATCGACTGGGAGGAGCTGCGGGCGGCGGCGCGAGCGGTCGCGGCGTCGGCCTACGTGCCCTACTCGTCGTTCCCGGTCGGCGCGGCCGGCCTGGTCGACGACGGCCGGATCGTGGTGGGCTGCAACGTCGAGAACGTGAGCTACGGCCTCACCCTGTGCGCCGAGTGCGGGCTGGTGTCGACCCTGCACGCCACCGGCGGCGGGCGCCTCGTGGCGGTGGCCACCGTGTCGGGGTCGGGCGAGCCGTGCACCCCGTGCGGTCGCTGCCGGCAGCTGCTCCTCGAACACGGTGGCCCCGACTGCCTGGTCGACGGCGACGGCACCCCCACCCGCCTCGGCGACCTGTTGCCCGGCGGCTTCGACCAACAACGCCTGCAGGAGGGCTGATGGCCACCTTCGACGCTGCGTCCCTGATCATCACCAAGCGCGACGGCGAGGCCCTCCCCGTCGACGGGATCCGCTGGTTCATCGAGCGCTACACCGCCGGGGCGATCCCCGAGGAGCAGGCGTCCGCGCTGCTGATGGCGATCTACTTCCAGGGGATGAACGGCGAGGAGCTGGCGGCCTGGACCGAGGCGATGATCGACTCGGGCATGCGGGTCGACCACAGCGACCTCGGCCGGGTGACAGTCGACAAGCACTCGACCGGTGGCGTCGGCGACAAGGTGTCGCTGATCCTCTGTCCGCTCGTGGCGGCGTGCGCGCCCGGCACGGTGGCGGTGCCCCAGCTCGCCGGGCGGGCGCTCGGCCACACCGGCGGCACGATCGACAAGCTCGAGTCGATCCCGAACTGGTCGCCGACGCTGACCGCGGAACAGATGCGCACCAGCCTGCTCGAGATCGGCGCGATCATCGCCGCCGCCACCGGGGAGATCGCGCCGGCCGACAAGAAGCTCTACGCCCTGCGCGACATCACCGGCACGGTGCCGTCGATCCCGCTGATCGCGTCGTCGATCATGTCGAAGAAGATCGCCAGCGGCACCGAGCACCTGGTGCTCGACGTGAAGGTCGGGCGTGGCGCATTCATGAAGACCGAGGCCGAGGCGCGGGTGCTGGCCGAGACGATGGTCGACATCGGCAACCGGGCCGGGGTGGCGACCCGGGCCCTGCTCACCCGCATGGACCGCCCCCTCGGTTGGGCGGTCGGCAACACGATCGAGGTCGACGAGAGCCACGAGATCCTGCGGGGAGCGCCGCTCGATCCCCGATCGGACGACCTGCGCGAGGTCACCGTCGCCCTGGCCGCCGAGATGCTCGACCTGGCCGGCGTCACCGGTGGCGACCCCGAGTCGATCCTGGTGTCGGGCCAGGCGTGGGGCACCTGGCACCGGATGGTCGAGGCCCAGGGCGGCGACGCCAAGGCGCCCCGACTGCGAGCCGCCCACGAACGCACCCTCGACGCGCCCCGAGCGGGGTTCGTCGCCGACCTCGACGCCCTCAAGGTCGGCGTCGCCACGATGCGGCTCGGCGCCGGCCGGCTCACCCTCGACGACGAGATCAGCCTCGGCGCCGGGGTCGAGATCCTGGCCAAGCCGGGCACCGAGGTCGAGGCCGGCGAGCCGGTGCTGACGCTGCTCACCGACGACGAGGACCGCTACGCCGACGCGCTCCCGCTCCTCGAGCAGGCGTTGACCTTCAGCGACGAGGCCCCCGACCTGCCACCCCTCGTCATCGACCGCATCGGCTGACGCGGTCGGGACCTGATCGCTGCAGCTACTCCACCCGTCCGGCTCGTATATCCAGGGCCTGGATCTGCGCGGCCTCGCAGGCGCACGAACTCCTCGCGGTCTCCGGTTCATTCGCCAACTCGTCGAGGGCGACAGCTCGATGCCCGCATCGATGAGGTTCGGCGAGTAGAAGCTGCTTTGCCATCCGGAGACAAATAGCAAGAACATTGTGGACATGTCGTCACGATGCTGGATAACGTGACGGTGCGGCGGCATTTAACCACTCGGAGTTCCGGAGGGCCGAGGCCGCAGGAGGTACCAACATGAAGAAGACACGAGCGCTCGCGTTGGCGGGTCTTGCCCTATCAGTGACGGCGGCCCTAACCAGCCCGGTGCAGGCGAGACCGACTAGCCCCCCAGGCCTGGAACACGACCAGGCAGCGTCAGCCGTAGAAGCCGCCCTGGGCCTGGCCCCGCCCAGGTCGGGCGCGGACTCTGCTGCCCCCGTGATCGAGATTCTCGATGACGGAATCCAAGTCACACCCTCCGTGGACGAGAGCAACCTATTCCTTGACTTGAGCGTCACCAGACTCACACGCGATCGCGGCGGGCACTCCTCGGCAAAGGAGGGCCTCGCAACCCATACGGACGAGGGGTCGACACTCGCTGCGCGACAATTCGAAGACGGCCTACAGATCTTCGAAGTACTTGCCGACAAGTCCTCTAACCACCGAATTCGGTACCGCGCTCACGCTGCCGGCCTTCCGGTTTCATTTGTGCTGAATGAGGATGGCACCGTAGCCATGAGCATTGTTGATCCAACCGACGGGCAGCCTCGGGAAATTGGAGTCGTCGACCAGCCTTGGGCTTTTGATGCGAATGGTTCAGCGGTGGAGGCCTCCTACCAAGTGAATGGGAACTCCACTCAACTGACACTGAAGGTTGATAAAGCAGAGGCCTACCCCGTCGTCGTCGACCCCAGCATTCACACCACCTGGTACGGACTGATCACCCTCAAGGTAGAAACCTACTACGCGAATAAGGTCCGAGGCACCATCATTGCCGGTGGAGGTGCATCGGCGGTCGGGGCCTGGGCTTGCGCAGGACTCACAGGAGGGATCTGCTCGGTGCCCTTTGCCCTAGGGGCGGCGCTCGCAGCCATCGGCAGCGGCGCGCTCCTGGTCTGTCAGAATTCGAAGGGGTTTGACATTCACGCATGGGGCCTTCCTCCTGCGAACGGTATTTGGTGTTCAGGCTACTGAGATAAATGCGACTTCAAGGGTTCCTCGTTCTCCTTCCAGCGCTGCTGGAGATCTTCATAGGGGTAAGCCTCATCGCAGGACACAACCGTCCTGCCTGGATCTTCGAACATGAAGGTCTCATCCACGGGCTCGTAGGAGTGACGCTTGCAGGGTGGTGGACCCTCGACCGACGCTCGAGAACACGAGTGTCGGAACAGGATGACTCCTAGACACTGTTATCGACGAGGAGGCCGCGGCTCGGGTGAAGTGACACATCAACTTCTCTATTCTGCAGTGCGCTGAGTCGCCCACCCGAGCTGCAATTCCATCGATTCAGGAGGCGTCGAACGGGCTGCCTTTCACCGTTCGCTCACCGCTTGGGATCGGCGGACCACCACCTCCAGGAGTCTTGAACATCGTCGGTCCAGATGCTCTCCGACATTCGCGGGGCGCTACGGGTTTCGCAGACATCGGCTTGGCCGAGGCGACCTCTGCCCGGCACCCGGCCCGCTGAGTGACACTTCTGCCCATGTGTGGGCGAAGCGTCATGTGCCCACCGATGCGTCATCGCTCGCCCGTGAAGGGCTCGGTCTGTCGAACTCCAGCGAACCTCTCCCTGATCAAACGAGGGAGACCATCGAAACTCGGTGGGACTACCCCGATCAGCCGTCGAGCTCGACGCTCTGGAAGTCGTTGAACAGTTCGCTGGAGCGCCGCGCTGCAACTCTTGCCCCTCAGGGCCTCTCGGTGCGCGCAGCCTGCTGCATCGTCGCATCCACTCGGGCCCTGGCGCGATTCAAGATCTCGCCCAGCGGATCCCAGAGGATGCTCTCGCGCAACAGCGCATGAGTGGCACCCTTGATCTACTGACTCCAGGTCCGCCGCTGTCCAGATCTTCTCCGATAGATCTGCCCGCTGTGCTCCTCGATAGTGACGCCGAACCCAGCGGGTTCAGTCGTCGAGGCCGTCGATGCCGCTGAGGTCGGCAGGGACGTCGACGGCGTAGGCCTTCAACACGTCGAGCGGCACGAGCTCGAGCACCTTCTCGTGGGTGCCGGCCAACACGACCGGGGCGGCGGCGCCCGCCTCGTGGGCCTTGAGCCAGTTGCGAGCGGTCACGCACCACCGGTCGCCGGGCGACAGGCCCGGGAACCGGAACTGGGGCATCGGCGTCGTGAGCGGGTTGCCGATGCTGGTCTGGTGCTCGAGGAACTCGGCGGTCACCACCGCACAGATGGTGTGACTGCCCTGGTCCTCCGCCGCGGTGTTGCAGCAGCCGTCGCGGAAGAACCCCGTGAGCGGCTCGAGGCCGCAGGTCTCGAGTTCGCCGCCGAGCACGTTGCGGGAGGGCGCCTTCTCGATGTTCACGGTCCGAGTATCCCTCAGCCCAGCAGGTCGCGCACCACCGAGATCGACTCGACCGTCGCCCACGCCGGCGGCTCGGCGGTCTGGTCGGCGGCGGTGTCGTCCGCGGCGGTGTCGACGTGTTCGTGGCTCCAGGTGATCGCGTAGGGCACGTGGAGCGCCCGGCCGCCGATCTCGACCACCGGGAGGATGTCGGAGCGCACCGAGTTGCCGACCATGCAGAAGCCGGCCGGGTCGACCCCGTGACGGTCGAGGGCCCGCCGGTAGTCGTCGGCGCCCTTCTCCGACATCACCTCGATCCCGTCGAACCGCTCCGCGAGGCCCGACTCGGCGATCTTCGACTCCTGGTGGAACAGGTCGCCCTTGGTCAACAACAGCAGCTGGTAGCGGCCGGCGAGCCGATCGATCGTGTCGGCCACCCCGTCGAGGAGGTCGACCGGGTGGGCCAGCATCTCCTTGCCCCACTCGACGATCTCGCCGATCGCGCCGGCCGGGATCGCCCCGTCGGTCGCCTCGAGCGCGGTCTCGATCATCGAGAGGGTGAACCCCTTGATGCCGTAGCCGAACAGGGCGAGGTTGGCCCGCTCCCGCTGCAGCAGTTTGTCAGCCACCTCCTCCGCGCTCGACCACGGGGCGAGCAGGGCTCGGAACCGTTCCTCGGTCACGGCGAAGTAGTGCTCGGAGTGCCAGAGCGTGTCGTCGGCGTCGAACCCGATCGTCGTCAGGCCGTCGGTGCTGATCGATCGCGTGCCGGTCGATCGCGTGCCGGTCGATCGCGTGCTGGTCACGGTTCGAGCACGACCGGGTCGCCGACGGCGATCGTGCCCGGGGTGACCACGGCGGCGTAGAGGCGGCTGAGGTCGCCCTTGTCGTGGTGGATCCGGCCGAAGCGCCGGTCGCTGAACCAGCGGGCGTTCTTCTGGCACGGCACCGCGTAACTCATCACCTGCGCCTCGACCTCGCCGAGTCGGAGCCGGGCCCCGGGCCGCACCTCGGCCCACGGCAGGCCGGCGATCGTCACGTTCTCCCCGGCGGCGCCCGGAGCGATGGGGTGCCCGTCGGCGACCAACCCGTCGATCACCTCGGCGCTCCACAGGCACAGCGCCTGCCACGGGCTGCCGTGGTGTTGCCGGGCCGCCTGCACGTCGCCGACGACGCCGCCGTGGTCGACCTCGACCCGGTCGACGGTCGGCTTGGGCACCCCGCCCGACCCGAGGGCGAGGGCGTGCACCTGCCCCTCGGCCCGCGCCGGCAGCGTGGCCGCCGAGCGGAGGGCCACCAGCTCGGGCCACACGGCCTCGACGACCGGCACCAGCTCGGCGGCGTCGGCCACCTCGGCGTCGACGTCGGCCAACAACCCGGTGATCCGGGCTCGCACGCCGTCGCCGTCGGCCACCCCGTGGTGGTCGACCATGTCGAGGGCGTGACGCACCGTGCGGCGCAGGTCGATCTCGGCGAAGCGATACGGACCGATGCGCTGGGTGTCCACGCCGGTGAGGATACGGTGAGGCATGGACCCCGTCACCCTGGATCGGATCAAGCAGGCACCCAAGGTGCTCCTCCACGACCACCTCGACGGCGGGATGCGGCCCGCCACGGTGATCGACCTGGCCGCCGAGACCGGCTACGACGCCCTGCCCACCACCGACGCCGACGACCTGGCGGCGTGGTTCCGGCGCGGCGCCGATCGCAACAAGCTCGAGCTCTACCTCGAGACCTTCGCCCACACGGTCGGGGTCACCCAGACCCCCGAGGCCCTGGAGCGAGCAGCCTTCGAGGCCGCCCAGGACCTGGCGGCCGACAACGTCGTCTACGCCGAGATCCGCTTCGCCCCCGAACTCCACATCGAGAAGGGCCTGCGCCTCGACGAGGTGGTCGAGGCCGTCCTGCGCGGCTATCGGGAGGGCACCAAGGGCACCGACCTCGACGTCGGCGTGATCTGTTCGGCGATGCGCCAGGCCGCCCGCAGCACCGAGATCGCCGAGCTCGCCGTGCGCTACCGCGACGAGGGCGTGGTCGGCTTCGACATCGCCGGTCCCGAGGCCGGGTTCCCGCCGTCGCGCCACCTCGACGCCTTCCAGCTGTGCCTGCGGGAGAACGTCCACATCACGATCCACGCCGGCGAGGCCTTCGGCCTGCCCTCGATCCAGGAAGCCCTCAGCTACTGCGGGGCCGAGCGACTCGGCCACGGCATGCGCATCGTCGACGACATCACCGTCGACCCCGACGGCGACGCCACCCTGGGTCGCCTCGCCAACTTCGTGCGCGACCGTCGGGTGCCGCTCGAGATGTGCCCCACCTCCAACGTCAACACCGGTGCGGCCCCCTCGATCGCCGAGCACCCGATCGGCCTGCTGCGCCGCCTCCGCTTCCGGGTGACGGTCAACACCGACAACCGGCTGATGAGCGACGTGACGCTGAGCGACGAGTTCATCAAGCTCGCAGAGGCGTTCGACTACGGGCTCTCCGACATGCAGTGGCTCACCGTCAACGCGATGAAGAGCGCGTTCTGGCCGTTCCAGAAGCGGCTCAAGATCATCAACGAGAAGATCAAGCCTCGTTATGCGGCGCTGATGGATGCCGATCTGTGAGGGGTGGACCACACCGAGTCGCCTGAGCACGGAGTCGAGCAACCACCTGCAACCGACCTGCCGGCGGTGGTGATCCGCGGGCTGCGGAAGGTCTACGGCGACCCGGGACGCGACGGCAAGGTCGCCGTCGCCGACCTCGACCTCACCGTCGCCCGCGGCTCGTTCTTCGGCCTCGTGGGGCCCAACGGGGCGGGCAAGTCGACCACCCTCAAGATGGCGACCGGGCTGTTGCGGCCCGACGGTGGGACCGTGAGCGTCGACGGCGTCGACGTGTGGAGCGACCCGGGCGCGGTGAAGGCCCGAATCGGCGTGGTGCCCGAGGACCTGCGGCTGTTCGAACGCCTCACCGGGCGCGAGCTGCTCGAGTACACCGCGCTGCTGCGGGGCTTCGAGCGGGCCGAGGCGATCCACCGGGCCGATCAGCTGCTCGACGCGCTCGGACTCCACGGCGACGCCCGCACCCTCGTGCTCGACTACTCCTCCGGCATGCGCAAGAAGATCGCCCTCGGCGCCGCCGTGCTCCACCGACCGAGCGTGCTGTTCCTCGACGAACCGTTCGAGTCGGTCGACCCCCTGTCGGTCCGCACCCTGCGCGCCATCCTGGAACGCCTCGTCGCCGGCGGGGCGACCGTGGTGTTCTCCAGCCACGTGATGGAGGTCGTCGAACGGCTCTGCGACCACGTGGCCGTCGTCCACGCCGGCCGGGTGGTGGCCGAGGGACCGACCGCAGAACTCTGCGGCGGTCGCCGGCTCGAGGACGTCTTCGTCGACGCCGTCGGCGGCGAACTCGACACCGTCGACCTCGACTGGCTGTGACCCTGTGACCCTGATCCCGTGGACGTGAACCGATGATCGGCCTGTTCGTGCGGCTCAAGCTCCGGCTGCTGCGCAACGTGTTCCGCACCCCGGGCGGACCGGGGCTGTTGGTCTTCATCCTCGTCGCCACCTTCGC
>JBPEXC010000419.1:0-2227 GCA_052032035.1 Acidimicrobiales bacterium
CAACTCGTGGTCGGGGGAGCGCCTCCGGCAGTTGCTGCTCGACGCCGGGTTCGTCGACGTACGGATCTGCGGATACCGCCAGTCCTTCCTGCCCGAGCTGCGGGAGGACGGCTTCGACAATCGGCCCACGGTCAGCGTGTTCGTCGAAGCGGTGCGCTGAGGTCCGTCACGCTCACCTCCGGGCGAGGCCTGCCGACTGGAACGGCGTGATCATCGTTCGAACCGTCGGTCCGTTCCTCGTCTCCGAGCACGACACGGTGCGTGCCGCCCTGCAGAAGATCTCCGACAACCAGTCGCGTGTCGTCTTCTGCACCGGTTCGGGCGGCAGCGTCACCGGGGTCGTCACCGACGGCGACGTGCGCAGGGCGATGCTGGACGACCCGTCGTTCGACCCCCGCGACCCGGTGGGCTCGATCGCCAACCGGGAATTCGTCAAGGCTCGGGCCGACGAGGACCCGACCTCGATCGAACGCCGCATCAACACCCGGATCCTCCAGGTGCCGCTCCTCGACGACCACGGCCGCCTCGTCGGCGTCGCGATGGAGGGTAAGGCCCGGCTCGAGATCGCCGGGCGCCGGATCGACGACGACAGCCGACCGTTGGTGATCGCCGAGATCGGCAACAACCACCAGGGCGACCTGGGGCTCGCACGTGAACTGGTCGACGCCGCCGTCGACGCCGGCGTGGAGTGCGTCAAGTTCCAGCTCCGCGATCTCGCCAGCCTGTACCGGTCGACCGACGACTCCGCCGAGGACCTCGGGGCCCAGTACACCCTCGACCTGCTCGCCAAGTTCTCCTTCGGCCCCGATCAGATGCTCGAGATCCTCGACTACTGCCGCCGCCGGGGCGTGATCGGGATGTGCACGCCGTGGGACGAAGCGAGTGTCGCCGCCCTCGAGACGATGGACGTGCCGGCCTACAAGGTCGCGTCGGCCGACCTCACCAACCACGACCTGCTGCGGACGATCGCCGCCACCGGGAAGCCGATGATCGTGAGCACCGGGATGTCGACCGAGGACGAGATCATCGACGCCGTGAAGGTGCTGCGCCGAGTCGGTGCGCCCTTCGCCCTGCTCCACTGCAACTCGACGTATCCGGCCCCCTACACCGACATCAACCTCGCCTACCTCGAGCGGCTCAGGGCCCTCGGCGAGTGCCCCGTCGGCTACTCCGGCCACGAGCGTGGCATCAACGTCGCCACCGCGGCGGTGGCGCTCGGCGCCCGCATCATCGAGAAGCACCTGACGGTCGACCGCTCGCTCGAGGGCGCCGACCACAAGGTCAGCCTGCTGCCCGACGAACTCGCCGACCTCGTGGCCGCCGTCGACCAGGTCGACGCGGCGATGGGCACGAATCGGGCCCGCGTGGTCACCCAGGGCGAGTCGATGAATCGCGTCAACCTCGCGAAGTCGCTCGTCGCCGCCGGCAGTTTCCCGGTCGGCCACCGACTGAGTGCGAACGACGTCGCGGTGAAGAGCCCCGGTCGGGGACTCCAGCCCGACCGGATCGGTGACCTCGTCGGCACGGTGCTCACCCGCACCGTCGAGGCCGGCGACTTCTTCTTCGAGGGCGACCTCGGCACCGGCACGACCGGACCCCGCGACTTCCGCTTCCGCCGGCCGTGGGGCATCCCCGTGCGCTACCACGACGTCGACGCGATCCGGAGCCGCTGCGAGCTCGACCTGGTCGAGTATCACTTCAGCTACCGCGACCTCGACCTGGACCCAGACCAGTTCCTCAGCAGCGAGGACAAGGCCCAACTCGTGGTGCACAGCCCCGAGATGTTCGAGGGCGACTTCCTGCTCGATCTCGCCTCGCCCGACGCCGCCACCCGCAACCGGTCGATCCGGGAGCTGCAACGGGTGGTGACCGCCACCCGCGCGCTGCGCCGCTGGTACCCGGCCTCCGATCGCCCCCTGATCATCGTGAACGTCGGCGGGTTCACCGCCGATCGCGCCCTCGACGCCGACGAGCGGGCCGCCGGCTACGAGCGTGTCGCGAACAGCTTCGCAGCCGTCGACACCGCCGGCGTCGAACTGATCCCCCAGACGATGCCGCCCTATCCCTGGTTGCGCGGCGGGCAGATGCTCCACAACCTGTTCGTCGACCCGGTCGAGACCGCCGACTTCTGTCGCACCAACGAGATCCGGATCTGTTTCGACATCTCGCACTCCAAGCTGGCGGCCAACCACCTCGGGCTGTCGTTCCGTGATGCCACCGAACTGCT
>JBPEXC010000042.1:0-4414 GCA_052032035.1 Acidimicrobiales bacterium
AGCCCCACCTCGAGGCGCCCCTCGGACAGCAGGTCGAGGGTTGCCATCTCCTTGGCCAGCACGACGGGGTGGTGGAAGTCGCAGGCGAACACCCGACAGCCCACCCGCAGGGTCGAGGTCCGGGCGGCTGCGACGGCGATCGACGACAGCGGTGCCAGATCGACCGGCCGGTGACCCGTGGCCTCGGCGATGGCGCCTGGACCGAAGTAGTGGTCCGAGCTGAAGAGCGTCGAGTAGCCGAGGTCCTCCGCCATCGCCACGGTCTCGAACCAGTCCGCGGCTGACGACGCCTCGAACGCCTGGACACCGAAACGGAACGGGCGCACGGTCATGGAACGATCTCCCCCTCGTGAGTCGCCGGGCTGCGCCGTCCGGCGCCCCGTGGCCGGAGTATGCCAAAGGACGGCACGTCTTTCGAGTTGCTCTCAAGAAACTATGCGGAATGTCCCGGTATTCGGGGCGTGAACCGATTGATCCGCGGGAGTTCATCCACTAGCGTTCTCGTGCTACGTGCAGCGCCCGACTCCGTGGTCGAGCGTCCGACACCGTCCGAGGGGGACCATTGGCCATGCTTGGCGACCGCTGGATCTGCGACCGCGTCACGACCGAACGCTTTCCTGACTACACCCGGGGCAATGCCGCCGACGTGCTGGCCGACCCGGTCAGTCCGCTGGCGTGGACCTTCTGCTGGGAGCCGGGCGCCGTGCTCGGTTGCCGCGACGGCTTCGAGCAGATGGGCATCTTCGACGCCAACGAGTACGACGCCGACTTCCCCGAGACGTTCGGGCTGTTCGGTGGCTACTTCTACAACTCCCTCACCCAGGCCCGCCTCTTCGGCATCCGCTCGGGTGCGGGCTGGGAGACGGTCGACGCCACCTACTTCGACAGCTCCAGCCAGGCGATCCCGCCCTACCGGGAGCAGCCGTGGCACGACTCGCCGTGCCACCAGGAGAAGCTCGGTAAGACCGTCGCCTGGGTGATGTCGACCGACTCGGTCCCCGAGACCGAGCTGATCAAGTGGGAGGCCGAAGCCCTCCGCGCTTCGCGTCCCGACCTGGCGTCCCAGACCGACGAGCAAGTGCTGGGGCGGGCCAAGATGCTGCAACGCCACCTGCGGACGATGTTCGCCCAGGTGGTGTGGACCTCGCTCGGCGCCTCGGCCAGCAGCGGCGCACTGGCGGCGCTCACCGGCGAGGACGACCCCACCGCGTCGGTGAAGCTGATCACCGGCATCGGCGACGTCGACTCCGCCGACATCGCCGCCCAGATCTTCGCCATCTCCCGCATCGTCCGCCGGTCCCCGGATCTGATGGAGGCCTTCGACGGCGACATCGACACGGTCGCCGACCGCATCGCCGCCCTCGACGACGACCACGCCGCAGCCTTCGGGGCCGCCGTCGACCAGTTCGTCTACCAGCACGGTGGCCGAGGACCGAACGAGTGGGACGTCTATCGCCCCTGCTACGAGACGCACCCGAAGCTCCTGTTCCAGGCGATCGAGCGAGCCCGCGGGGCCGACGACGAGGCCGATCCGGCCCGCACGGTGGCGAGCGGTGGGGCGACCCGGCAGGAGCTGATCGACAAGTACCGCGAATTGTTCGCCGCCAACGCCGAGGCGGCGGGCACCTTCGAGGCCGCGGTGAAGGCGAGTGCCGTGTTCATGGCCGCTCGCGAGCGCTGCAAGTCGGCCAACATCCGCGCCCACAACGAGGTGCGGCAGTGCTTCGACGAGCTGGGCCGCCGCATGGTCGAGCGCGGACATCTCGACGACCCCAAGCACCTCTACATGCTCGTTGCATCCGAGCTCGACGACTTCATGGCCGACCCGTCGGCGTACAAGGCGATCGTCGCCGAACGGGCTGCCGACTTCGAGAAGCTGCACGACCTCGAGCCGCCCTACGTGGTCGACGGCGCCGTGCCGCCGCTCTCCACGTGGGAGCGGAAGAACTCGACCGCCGTCGAGGCGGTGGCGGCCGGCGACGTGCTCGGCGGCGTGTCGGGCTCGCCCGGCACCGTCACCGGCCGGGCGTGCGTGATGCTCGACCTGTCGGACCCGAGTCGTCTCGAGCCCGGCGACATCCTGATCGCGCCGCAGACCGACCCGGCCTGGACCCCGCTCTTCCTGGCTGCCGGTGGTGTGGTCACCAACGTCGGTGCCGTCGCCTCCCACGCGGTGATCGTCAGCCGCGAGCTCGGCATCCCGTGCGTGCCGTCGGTGGCCGACGCCACCCGCCGCATTCCCGACGGTGCGATCGTCACCGTCGACGGCGACGCCGGCACGATCACGGTCGATCAGCTCCCGAGCTGAGCCGCCGCCTGGTCGCCCTCCTCGCCGTTCAAGCGCCGAGGTGCGCGGCCAGGCCGGCGGCCACCGCCGCCTCCTCGGTCACGTGGACGGTCGTCCACCCCGCATCGGCGGCACCGACGAGGTTGGCAGCGAAGTCGTCGAAGTAGAGGATCCGTTCGGCGGCGACGGCGCAGCGTTCGGTGACGATCTCGTAGATGGCCGGCTCCGGCTTGCGACACCCGACCTCCGAGGAGTCGACCACGACGTCGAAGATGTCGAAGTCGACCTTCGACTCGAGGTGGTCACGGAACTCCACGAAGCTGTTGGTGAGCAACCCCGTGGTGTAGCCGGCCGCCTGGAGCCGGCGGACCAGGTCGACCACGGCATCGCGCACCACGAACACCCCGCAGAGCAGGCGCTCGTACTCGTCCCCCCGCAGGGTGAGCCCGGCGGCCTCGGCGAACGGGAGGACCTCGGCCTGGAGGTCGGCCGTCGGCAGTTCGCCTCGCTCGGCCCGATGCCAGGGGTGGTCCTCGGTCGAGGTCTCGCGAGGCCCCAGGAGGACGTCGAGCATCTCGGTCATCGAGATGCCGTGCCACCCGGCCACCTCGTCGAGCAGGTCGGTGATCGGGGTGATCAACACGCCGCCGAAGTCGAACACGACCGCATCGAAGGCACGATCCGGCCCGGGCGGGAGGAAGGGGGTGGGGGTGGTCACGGGGGTCTCCGGGTGAGGACGGGAAACTGAAATCGAACTTGAGTATCTTCGCCCCCATGACGCCGTTGCGCCAGCCGCCCACCGGAGGAGACCTGCCGACAATCTTCTCGCCGATCACGGTGGGGACCCTCGATCTCGACCACCGGGTCGTGGTCCCCCCGCATGGTGGCGGCAACGCCAAGCTGATCGGGTCGGACGCCGAGTTCGACCAGTTGTGCGAGATGTGGCGTCGCAAGGCGGCCGGCGGCATGCAATGGCTGGGCGGGCCTGCGGTGTTCGTCGCCAACCCGATGCCGCCCGGGTTCGAGCCGTCCGGTGTCGGCGCCCACGGTCCGGGGTTCTTCCGCGCCCGCGATTTCCGTGATCGCATGGGCCGGTTCGTCGACGTCCTGCACCGCGAGGGTGCGGTGGTGTCGTGCCAGATCGTGCAGCAGGGCGGCATGCCGACCGGCCCGTCGGCGACCTTCAGCGGCTACCTTTCGCACTCGATCGCCCACGCCCTCGACGCCCACGAGGTGCGGTGGCTGATCGACGAGTTCGTCTGGTCGGCCCGCGAAGCACTGGCCGCCGGGGTCGACGCCATCGAGATCCATGCCAACCACGACGACGTGGTCCAGTGGTTCCTCTCCCCCGCCACCAACCTGCGGACCGACGGCTATGGCGGGTCGTTCGACAACCGGCGCCGTTTCCTGCGCGAGATCTGCGACGGGATCCGGGCGGCTGCCGATCGGCCGTTCACCTTCGGGCTCCGCCTCAACCTCGACGAGCGGATCGAGGGTGGCTACGACGCAGAGGGATGCGCCCGGATCGTCGAGGCGTTCAGCGCTGACGGCACCCTCGACTACTTCAGCTTCGACATCGGCGGCAACTGGGACGCGCCGAGCTACATCCAGATCCCCTGGTATCCCGACGTGGCCTGGGCCGAGCTCTGCGGTGAGGTCCGCCGCTCGACCGATCTCCCGGTCGTCTACGCAGGCCGGGTGTCGACGATGGCGCAGGCCGAGGCGGTGCTGGCCGCCGGCCACGCCGACCTGGTGGCGATGGCCCGGGCGACGATGGCCGACCCCGAGGTCGTGGCCAAGGCGCGCCGACCCGACGAGCTCGGACCCGCCACGCCCTGCATCGGGCTCAACGAGTGCATCAACCGCCGCCTGGTCGAGGGCCTCTCCCATGCCTGCGGGGTCAACCCGCGCTTCGGCCGCGAGGCCCACGTACCGCCGCCGGCGATCACGATCAGCCGACCTGCGCGGCCGCTGCGCGTCGGCGTCGTCGGGGCTGGCCCGGCAGGGCTCGAACTCGCGGGCCTGCTCGCCGAGGGCGGGGCCACGCCGGTCGTGTGGGACCGAGCCGACGAGGTGGGCGGCACCCTGCGGGTCGCCGCGCTCGCTCGGGGCAACCACACCTATCCC
>JBPEXC010000420.1:0-6507 GCA_052032035.1 Acidimicrobiales bacterium
TCGAGCAGGGCAAGGGCGTGATCGTGATCTCCTCCGAACTGCCCGAGCTGCTCGGGATCTGTGACCGGATCTACACCCTCGCCGAGGGTCGGATCACCGGGGTCGTGCCCGCTGCGGGCGCCACCCAGGAACAACTGATGGAACTGATGACCATGGAAAGGGGGGCCGTGGCATGACCACGACCGAACCCGTGCGCGGCGAACTCCGCGACGACGCCCAGGACGCCGGCCTCGCCGGTTCGTCCACCGCCGCTCTGCCCGCCCCGACGGGTGGGTTCGGCGATCTGAAGGAGCTGCTGACGGCGAACCTGCGCCAGAGCGGCATCGGGATCGCCTTCGTCGCCATCGTGCTGCTGTTCTCGTTGCTCAACGAGAACTTCCTCAGCCCCGGCAACCTGACCAACATCGTCCTGCAGTACAGCTACATCCTGATCCTGGCGATCGGGATGTCGCTGGTGATCATCGGCGGCCACATCGACCTGTCGGTCGGTTCGGTCGTCGCCCTCACCGGGGCGGTGTCGGCCCTGACGGTGATCCGTTGGGAGCAGCCCTGGTACATGGGCGTGCTGGCCGCCCTCGCCGTCGGCTTCCTGGTCGGGGTGTGGCAGGGGTTCTGGGTCGCCTTCCTCGAGATCCCGGCCTTCATCGTGACCCTGGCCGGCATGTTGCTGTTCCGGGGCCTCACCTTCCGGGTCCTCGACAACATCTCGCTGTCTCCCTTCGGCGGCACCTACTACGAGATCGCCAACGGCTTCCAGAAGGACCTCCTCGGCGGCGGCAGCGTCGACGTCTTCACCGTGCTGATCTTCGCCATCGCCGTGGTGGGCTACGCGGTGGCCATGTGGCGGGCCCGCCAGGCTCGCATGGCCTACAACCAGAGCGTCGAGAGCCTCGGGCTCTTCGCCGCCAAGATCGTGGCCGTCGGCGCCGTGGTGCTGTGGTTCGGCTACCAGCTCGCCCAGAGCCGTGGCCTCCCCAACGTCCTGATCCTGCTCGCCCTGCTGATCATCGCCTACAGCGTGGTCGCCCAGCGGACCGTGTTCGGCCGCCACATCTACGCCATCGGTGGCAACCTCAGCGCCGCCCAGCTCTCCGGGGTGAAGGTGCGCCGGGTGAACTTCGGCGTGATGGTCAACATGGGCCTGTTGTCGGCGGTCGCCGGCATCGTCTTCTCGAGCCGCATGAACGGGGCTCAGCCGGCCGCCGGCAACATGTTCGAGCTCGACGCCATCGCCGCCTGCTTCATCGGCGGCGCGTCGACCACCGGCGGCGTCGGCCGGGTCGGCGGCGCGATGGTCGGCGGCCTGATCATGGCGGTCATGTCGAACGGCATGCAGCTCATGGGCATCGAGCAGTCGGTGCAGCAGGTCGTGAAGGGCCTCGTGCTCCTGATCGCCGTCGCCTTCGACGTCTACAACAAGCGTCGGGCCTCGGCCGCCAGCTGACGCGACGGCGGGCCGCGAGTCTCAGTCCGACGAGGTGGGCCAGCTGGCGTGGGCGGCGCCGGCCGAGCTCTCCCGCACCACGAGGGTGCATCGCAACGACTCCGCAGTGATCGGCCTGGTCGGATCCTCCGACTGGGCCAGCACCGTGCGCACGGCCGAACGGCCGAGGTGGTTGAGCGGTTGGCGCACCGAGGTGAGCGACGGTGTCGACCACTGGGCCTCGTGGATGTCGTCGAAGCCCGTGACGGCCACGTCGTCGGGCACCGACCGTCCGTGCTTGTCGAGCACGTAGAGGGCACCGAACGCCATCCGGTCGTTGGCCACGACGACGGCGTCGAGGTCGGGCACGCGCCCCAGCAGCGCCTCCATGCCGCGGGCGCCCGACTCGGCCGACCAGTCGCCTTCGGCGAGCAGGACGTCCTCTGCCTCGAGACCGTGGTGGGCGAGCCGGTCCTTCCAGGCGAGCGACCGGGCCCGCGCCTCGCGCCACCCCAGCGGGCCGGCGAGGTGGGCGATCCGTCGGCGGCCGAGGCCCACCAGATGATCGACGACCTGGTGGATGGCCGAGGTGTTGTCGATCGTCACGCCGGAGAATCCGCTGAATTCGTCGGCCCGCACGAGCACGATCGGCACCGGCACGTCGGCCAGCTCGGCGGTGATCCGCTCGACGGTCTCACCGACCTCGGGGACCGACATCACGATCCCGTCGACCCGATGCTCGAGCAGCGACTCGATCGCGTCGGAGGGTTCGAAGCTGTCGAACCCCGGGAGCTCGGCGATCAGCACGGTCATGCCCTGGGCGCCGCACTCGTCGGTGATGCCGACGAGGGTCTCCGCCGGCCCGGTGTGCTCGAGCCCCGCCAACAGCACACCGATCGTGTTGGACCGGTTGGACTGGAGGCCACGGGCGAGCGCAGACGGGCGGTAGTTGAGCTGGGCGATCGCCGCCTCGATGCGCTTGCGGGTGGCGGGCGCCACCCTGGGGTGGTTGTTGATCACCCGCGACACCGTCTGGGCGGACACGTCACACATGGCGGCGACGTCCTTGATCGTCGCTCGTTTTCCGGAGGTCGACGCGCCCATCGGCGTGAACGTTAACATGGGCCGTGATCAGGGGCAATCGGCGTCCGAGCCAGGCGCCCCGAGTGAACCACAGGGAGACGGTGATGTCCATCGCAGCAGGTCCCGAGATCGAAACACTGCGGGAGCAGGTACTCGAGCAGAACCTCCGCCTTCCGGCCGAGGGGCTCGTCACCCTCACCTGGGGCAACGTGTCGGGTCGTTCCGCGGACGGCGAGCTGGTGGCGATCAAGCCCAGCGGTGTCGCCTACGACACGATGACCGCCGACGACATCGTCGTGCTCACCCTCGACGGCGAAGTGGTCGCCGGCGACAAGCGACCATCGACCGACACGCCGAGTCACCTGGCCCTCTACCGGGCGTTCGACGGCGTCGCCGGCATCGTGCACGTCCACAGCGTGCACGCCACCGCGTTCGCCCAGGCCCGGCGGCCGCTGCCCTGCTACGGCACGACCCACGCCGATCACTTCAACGGGCCGGTGCCCGTGACGCGCCCGCTCACCGAGGACGAGGTGGCGGAGGCCTACGAGGCCAACACCGGCGCGGTCGTGATCGACCACTTCGTCGAGGCCGGCATCGACCCGCTCCACGTGCCCGGCGTGCTCGTCGCCGGCCACGCGCCGTTCGTGTGGGGTCCGTCGGTGGCCAAGGCCGTCGACAACGCCGTCGCCATCGAACAGATCGCCCGCATGGCCATCCTCACCGAACAGGCAGCCATGCATCGTGACCAGGTGTCGGCGCGATCCGCACCCGAACTCGAGCCGCACGTGTTGCGTGTGCACCACGAGCGCAAGCACGGCCCGGCCGCCTACTACGGCCAGGCCTGACCTCGCCGGATCAGCCGATCGCCGCAGCGAAACGGTCGGCCGCCGGGACGCCGACGGTGTCCGGGTCGGCGCCGGCGGGCCCGGGTTCGATCGGGCCGAGACCCGACGAGAGCTTGGCTGCCACCCAGCGCCACGCTGGTTCGTTGACCGCCGCGTAGGCGGCGGCCGCAACGTCGAACGCCTCGTCACCGGCCCACGGCGACGGCAGCAGTTGGGCCGGCAGCTCCGGGTCGCGCAGTCGGAGGCGCCGGAACTCGTGCACCAGCAGGGTGCGGAGCGCGAACGCATCGCCGGGTCCGGCCGCCGGGCGGGGCGTGTCGGCAATCGGGCCGAACGCTTCGCAGAACGTCCAGTAGTCGTCCACCAGGCCGCCGAGGTCGAAGCCGTCGGTGAGTCGGTCCTGTGCGGCGAGGACCGATGCGTCGGCGAAGGTGGCGTCGGCCACCGGGAGTCGTCCGATCAGGCCGAGGCGGTCGACGACGCGTCGATGCCGGCCGTCGGGGTCGTGGGGGAGCGCGTGGACCCCGGGGGCCAGCCGAGCGAACCCGTTCCACCGCAGCTCATCGACCGTCGGGTCGGTGTCGGGAGCGAGCACGAGGGTCCACGTGCCCGTCCACTCCCTCCGGGAGCGGTGGTAGATCCGCCGCTCGGCCTCCTCGGTGGCGCGCCGGGCGCCATCGGTCAGGCGGTAGCGGCTCCGTCGGCCGTCGCGGACGCTCTCGCACCAGTCGTCGGCCACGAGGCGCGACAGCGACGTGCGGACCAGTCGCTCGCTGTAGCCGAACGGGGCCATCAACTCGAACAGGTCGGCGAGCCACACCTCGCCGCCGAGCGGTGCGATCGTGTCGCCGAACACGGTCACCAGCACCGACCGGGCCGACAGGTCGACGCGATCGGTCAGGCGCGCGACGAGATCGGCGGGGGCCTGGCCGGGGCGGCTCGTCACGATGCTCGCACCACCCGCTGCGCCTTGCCGGCCGAGCGCGGCACCTCACCGGGGGCGACGACGTCGATCGTCGCCGTCACCCCGATGTGGACCTTGATCTTGTGGGCCAGCGCCCGAGCGGCGTCATCGCCCACCTCGGCGGCCACGCCGTCGCCCCGCTCCACCCGCACGGCGAGCGACGTCATGTTGCCCGAGTCGTCGATCACGAGCTGGTAGTGGGGGCTCAGCCCGTCGACGGTGAGGATCTGGGTCTCGACCTGGGACGGGAACACGTTGACGCCCCGGATGATCAGCATGTCGTCGGTGCGGCCGCCGACCCGCTGCATGCGTCGCATCGTGCGGGCGGTGCCGGGCAGGAGGCGGCTGCGATCGCGGGTCCGGTAGCGGATCACCGGCATCGCCTCCTTGGTGAGTGAGGTGAACACCAGCTCGCCCTCCTCACCGTCGGGCAACACCTCGCCGCTCTCGGGGTCGATGATCTCGGGGTAGAAGTGGTCCTCCCACACCGTCGGTCCGTCCTTGGTCTCCACGCACTCCTGGGACACGCCCGGCCCGATCACCTCCGACAGCCCGTAGATGTCGACGGCCTCGATGCCGAGCCGGTCCTCGATCTCGGTTCGCAGACCCTCGCTCCACGGCTCGGCACCGAACACGCCGATCTCGAGGCTGGTCGAGCGAGGGTCGACGCCCTCGCGCTCGAGTTCGTCGATCAGGTTGAGACAGTACGACGGGGTCACCATGATCACCCGGGGCTCGAAGTCGCGGATCAGCTGGACCTGCTTCTCGGTCTGGCCGCCCGACATCGGGACCACCGTGCAACCGAGCGCCTCGGCTCCGTAGTGGGCGCCGAGGCCGCCGGTGAACAGGCCGTAGCCGTAGGCCACGTGCACGATGTCGCCGGGCCGAACCCCTGCTGCGCTGAGCGAGCGGGCCACGACCTGGGCCCACATCTCGATGTCGGCGGCCGTGTAGCCGACCACGGTCGGCTTCCCGGTCGTGCCCGACGAGGCGTGGACCCGCACCACGTCGGTGCGGGGCACGGCGAACATGCCGAAGGGGTAGTTGGCCCGCAGGTCGTCCTTGGTCAGGAAGGGCAGCTTGGCCAGGTCGGCGAGCGTGTCGATGTCGTCGGGGCCGACGCCGGCGGCGTCGAACGCCCGGCGGTAGTGGTCGACGTTGGCGTAGGCGTGGGCGACGCTCGACCGGAGCCGTTCGAGCTGGAGGGCTCGGAGCTCCTCGATCGGAGCCGTCTCGATGGGATGCAGTGCCGGCATGGACTCCCTCTTCTCCGTGGCTGTCTTGACGGTGGCTGACTTCTCTGTGACCGGGGCCACAATAACGTGACACACTCGAATTGACGAATCGGCGCGAAGGCGTATCATATGCGACATGAGTGGGACCGCCCGTACGTTCGACGAGCTCATCGAGGCCGACGAATTCGTCGAACCGACCGACGACATGCCCGACGACTATCGGCGCACGCTGATCCGCCAGATCGCCCAGCACGCCCACTCCGAGATCATCGGCATGCAGCCCGAGGGCAACTGGATCACCCGGGCGCCGTCGCTGCAGCGCAAGGCGATCCTGTTGGCCAAGGTCCAGGACGAGGCGGGTCACGGCCTCTACCTCTACGGGGCGGCCGAGACGCTCGGCATGGACCGGTCCGAGATGCTCGACCGACTCCACACCGGTCGCCAGAAGTACTCCTCGATCTTCACCTACCCGACCCTGACGTGGGCCGACGTCGGCGCCATCGGTTGGCTCGTCGACGGCGCCGCCATCATGAACCAGGTGCCGCTCTGCCGGTGCTCCTATGGCCCCTACGCCCGGGCGATGGTGCGCATCTGCAAGGAGGAGAGCTTCCACCAGCGGCAGGGGTATTCGATCATGCTCGAGCTGGCGAACGGCACCGAGGCCCAGAAGGCGATGGCCCAGGACGCCCTCGATCGGTGGTGGTGGCCCTCGATCATGATGTTCGGGCCGCCCGACGCCGAGTCGCCCAACTCCGAGCAGTCGATGGCGTGGGGCATCAAGCGCTACTCCAACGACACCCTGCGGGAACGCTTCATCGAGGCGACCGTGCCCCAGGCCGAGTTCCTCGGCTTGACCGTGCCCGGCACCGACCCGGCCGACGCGCCGTGGGACGAGTTCTGGCAGACGGTGAAGGGCAACGGTCCGGTGAGCCGGGAGCGGATGGAACGCCGAAAGGG
>JBPEXC010000421.1:0-7530 GCA_052032035.1 Acidimicrobiales bacterium
AGTCGGTCACCTCGAGGAGGCCCCACGGCTCGGCGTCGCCGGCGAGGACGGCGAGCGCGTGATCGCGGGCCTCGGCCCAGCGGCCGTAGGCGTCGGAGGTGACGATCGACTGGACCTCGGCCCGGCGCTCGGCGTTGAGGTGGTAGACGACCCGCTCGGTGGCGTTGGCCCGACGGCCGTCGAGGGTGGCGAGCTCGGCGACGCCGACGGCGCGCACGCCGAGCAGGGCGGGCACGAGGTGGCCGAACTCGAGCGCGGTCGCTCGCGACACCTCGACGGTGGCCGGATAGGTCGTCCACGCCCTCGTGCCCGACTCGAGGGCCAGATCGGTGAGCGCCAGATCGGCGGCCAGGCGGGCGTCGCGCAGGTCGTCGAGCAATGACGCCGGCACGTCGTCGCCCTCGACGACCCGGGCGATGATGGCGTCGGCCACCACGCGCTGTCGGTCGAAGGCGTCGGTCATCTCGGGACGGACGACCGCGGCGACGTCGGCGGCGAGGGTCGACCGGGCGTCGTCGGCCGCCAGGTAGATCGGCATGTAGCGGGCCCACGCAGCGTCGAGCGTGGCATCGACGAGCACGGCCTGGTCCGACGCTGCGGCCTCGGTGTCCGACTCGACGGCGGCCCGCACCTCGACCAGGTCGAGGAGGTGCATGTTGGCCTGGACGGCCGTCAGTGCCTCGAGGGCCTCGATCGCCGCCAGCTCCCGCTCGGCGTCGGCCCGGTCGGCGGCGGCGTCGAACGCCCGATCGGCGAGCACCGCCACCAGCGCAAGGGTCGGCACGGCGACGGCCAGCGCGAGGCGCGTGGCGATCGAGAGGCGCCGGAGTCCCATGTCGCCAGCCTCGGACGCGACGGCTCGATCGTGAGGGGCAGGTGTCAGCCCACGGTTGCACCCACCGCGCCCCGGACGGCGTCGACCAGTGCCGCCGACGGCGCGAACAGGATCGAGAAGTGGTCGGCGTCCGGGTCGAGGTGATCGGCGACCGGAGCAGACGACCGTCCGACCAGGTCGGCGACGGCCTCGTCGGGCACCACCGCGGGCAACCCCGGGGCCACGCCACGACCGGCCCGGGCGACGAAGATCGGGCAGGCGAGGGCGAAGACGGCCTCGTTCGACGACTCGTCGCAGAACAGCGAGGCGGCGTCGGCCTCGACGGCGTCCGCCGAGATCGGGGCGTCGGCGGCCAGCTTGCCGACGATCGTCGCCGCCACCGACGCGGCGACGGCCGCCCGGTCGGCGTCGTCGGGGAGCCGGCGCGGCGTCCCCCCGTCGACGAGCACGACGGCGCCGACCAGCTCCGGCCGGCGGCGCGCCACCTCGGCCACCACGTGGGCGCCGAACGAGTGGCCGGCGAGCACCGGCCGCTCCCACCCGGCCCGCTCGAGCACGGCGATCACGTCGTCGGCGTGGGCGTCGGCCCCGAAGGGACCGGCGACCGCCGCCGCTCCCCTACCCCGGAGGTCGATCGCCTGCACGTCGGCCACGACGCCGACCTCGGCCAGGCGGTCCGCCAGCGCCGCCCATCCCGCGCCGTGGCCATCGAGCCCGCTGACGGCGACGACGACGCCCGGCGCCGTGCCCCCCGATCCCTCGTCGAGTTCGGGAGCGGCGTAGGTGCGTACGGCGAGGTGGCCGTGGATCGCCGGGGCCGGCAGTGCGTCCGGCAGTGCGTCCGAGCGTGGTTCTGGGCCTGCAGTGGAGTCCTGGGGAGGGGTCACGCCCGCCAGCCTGCCACGTTCATCGAGCAGCAACACTCGACCCGGCGCGCCGGGCGACGCCGGCCGTAGCATCCCCCGGGTGGACGTCGATGTGCATTTCTACTGCGCGGTACCGATGAGCGACGCCGGTCTCGACGGACCGGATCCCACCGACCGCCGCTACGGCCAGGCCGACGTCGTCGCCTGCTACGACAACCTCGAACACTGGGCCGTCGTGGCCGACGACCTCGGCTACGACACCTTCTGGCTCACCGAGCACCACTTCCAACACGAGGGCTACGAGGTCGTCCCCAACCTGATCCAGTTCGGGCAGCACCTGGCCTCGCTGACCACCCGCCTCAAGTTCGGGCAGGCCTTCAACGTCGTGCCCCAGTGGCACCCGCTGCGCCTGGCCGAGGACTTCGCCCTGGCCGACGTGCTCACCCGGGGCCGGATGGTGTTCGGCGTGGGTCGCGGCACGGTGCCGCGCGAGATGGAGACCCTCGGTGGCGTCGTCGCCTCGGGCGACAACGACATGGCGGTCGACATCGACCAGCGCAACCGAGAACGCTTCACCGAGGCGATGGAGGTGATCAAGGCGGCGTGGAGCCAGGAACGGTTCTCCCATCGGGGCGAGCACTTCACGTTCCCGCCGCCCGGCATCCCCGACCGCGGCAGCGAGGTGACCGAGCTCACCCTGATCCCGAAACCGCGGTCGTTCCCCGAGCTGCCCCCGATCTACCAGCCGGTCACCTCCCCGGCGACGATCGACTACGCGGCCGCCGCCGGCCACGTCGGCATCGTCGCCGGTGGGCCCCTCGACCGGGCGGCCGTCACCTGGGAGCGGTTCGCCGAGGTGGCCGCAGCCAACGGTCGCCCGCTCGGGCCGGGCGAGGGCCGGGCCTTCCACCTCAACATCCACGTGGGACGCACGACCGCCGACGCGCTGCGGGTTGGGCGCGACCCCCACGACGAGTACGTGAAGTTCCTCGCCCCCTACGGCCGGTTCAAGCACTATCGCGACGGCGAGGTCCCCTTCGACTTCCAGCCGTCGATCGAGGAGACGATGGAGGCCGAGACGATGGCGATCGGCTCGGTCGAACAGGTCGCCGATCTGCTCGGCCGGGCCGCCGACCAGCTCGATCTGCAGCAGCTGCTGCTGTTCCCCGACTTCCCCGGTCTGCGCCGGGAGGAGATCGACGAGCAACTCCACCTGATCGCATCCGAGGTGCTGCCCCGGATCGGCGTTCAGCTCGGCGCCACCGCCGAGGAGGCGTCGCTCGGATAGGGGAACCACCGGAGGTGCTCGAAGGCCTCGCTGGTCGCCGGCGGCGCCGTCGGGCACGGCCGGGCCCCCAGGTCGCGGCACCGCCGGTCGGCGTCGGCCAGGATCTCGTCGAACGGTGGCGCACTCACCCGGAGTCGACGGTCCGGGTAGCGCATTGCCCCACCGGTGTAGTCGATGTCGTCGAGCGACATCGGCACGGCCGCCTGCCCGTCGCGGTGGCGCCACAGACCGGTCGACGGTTCGAAGTCGTAAGCCGACAGGAACGTCGCCCCGTGCTCGGCGATGAAGCGGACCGCGGCCACCAGGTAGTCGAACGTGGCGTCGTCGATGAAGTAGTTGAAGTTCACCCGGACCCACCCGGGCTTGATGCCCTCGCATCCCTGGGTGATCTCGGCCTCGAACTCGTGGCTGCGCTCCAGGTCGATGCCGAGCAGACGGTGGCCGTAGGGCCCGGCGCACGAGCACCCTCCCCGGCTCTGGATCCCGAAGAGGTCGTCGAGGAGGGCGACGACGAAGTTGTGGTGGAGGTACCACGGCACCCCGTTCGGGGTGGCCTCCGCCGGCCGGTGGTTGATCACGAACGACACGATCGACAGGCGCTCGGCGTCGTGGCTGCCGAGGATCTCGATCGAGGGCACCGCCTCCCACGCCTCGATGGCCCGTCGGACGAAGCGTTCCTCCCGTCGTCGGATCTCGTCGACGCCGACGGCGGCCTTGAGCTGGAACACCAGGCCTGCACGGATCGACTCGACGATGGCGGGGGTGCCGCCCTCCTCCCGGTGTTCGACGTCGGGCAGGTAGTCGTGTTCGTCGGCGTTGACGTAGGCCACGGTCCCGCCGCCGGGCACGGCCGGCACGCGGTTGGTGAACAGGGCACGCCGGGCGACGAGCACCCCAGGGGTGCCGGGCCCGCCGATGAACTTGTGGGGCGAGATGAACACGGCGTCGAAGTAGTCGTCGCCGCGATCGGGATGGCCGAGGTCGATGTCGACATACGGGGCGGCGGCGGCGAAGTCCCAGAACGCCAGCGCATCGTGGCGGTGCAGCAGCGACGACACCGCGGCGGTGTCGGTGGTGATGCCGGTGACGTTCGACGCCGCCGAGAACGAACCGATCCGCAGGGGCCGATCGGCGTGGGCCTCGAGGGCGGCCTCGAGCTGGGCCAGGTCGACGTGGCCGTCCGCATCCTCGCCGATCACGACGACGTCGGCGATCGACTCCCGCCACGGCAGTTCGTTCGAGTGGTGTTCGTAGGGCCCGATGAACACGACCGGACGCCGTTCGGCGGGGATGGCCGACGACAGTGCGTACTCGTCCTCGAGCACGCTCGGGATCGAGAGGCCGAGCACGGCGATCATCTTGTGGATCGCGTGGGTCGATCCCGAGCCGCAGAAGAGCACCGCGTGTTCGTCGCGGGTCGCGCCGACCGACGACGCGATGATGCGACGGGCGTCCTCCCGGAAGCGCGTCGTCTGTCGGCCGGTGCCCGAGGACTCGGTGTGGGTGTTGGCGTAGAGGGGCAACACGGCGTTGCGCAGGTAGTCCTCGAGGAACGAGAGCGACCGACCCGACGCGGTGTAGTCGGCGTACACGACCGGGCGGGGCCCGAAGGGGCCGTCGACCAGGTCGCCGGCCCCGATGACCGACGACCGGATCGTGTCGAGCAGGGCGTCGGCAGCGTCATCGGCGGTGGCAGCGGCGTCGGCGGTGGCAGCGTCGTCGGCGGTGGCCATCGCCCCAGCGTACCCATCGCACCCGTCCCGCTCGGCGGCGGGCCACAATGGCCGGGTGCCCACCGACGACCCCGCGACCGACGACGCGGGCAGCGACCCGGACTATCGCTTCACCCTCGCCAACGAGCGCACCTTCCTGGCCTGGATCCGCACGGCCCTCGCCCTCGCCGCGGGCGGCCTCGGTGCCCTGAACCTGATCGACAACTTCTACGGACAGGAGCTCGTCGGCTTCCTCCTCCTCGGCCTCAGCGCGACGTCGGCGATCAACGCCTATCGCCGCTGGCGGTCGGTCGAGCTCGCGATGCGGCTCGAGCAGCCCCTCCCGACGTCGCGACTGCCGATGATCGTCGCCCTGGGCACGACCGTGATCGGCCTGACCGTGGCCGTCCTGTTCGCGATCGGCGAGTGGTGACCGCAGCATCGGCCGGCCGCCCCGACCGACGGCGCCGCCGCCGGGTCCACGACCGGCCGGGACGACGCTTCGACGACGGGCTGCAGCACGAACGCACGGCCCTGGCCTGGGAACGCACGGCGATCTCGGGGGTCGTGGCGGGCGCGGTCCTGGTCCGAGCCGCCAACGCCGAAGGGCTCGCCGTGTTCGTGCTCGTGGGCATGCTGCAGATCGCAGCGGCCGGCAGCGTGCTGTTGTGGGCGTCGGTCCGCTACGAGGAACTCCACGGCGTGTTGCGGCGGGGCGACTCGGTGGTCCACCCGACCGCCACCCGGATCGTCGGCCTGACCACGATCGGGTTCACGCTCGCCGCGTTCGCGTTCGCCACGATCTCGGCGATCCGCCAGCTCGCCGGTTGACCCCTCAGCCGGCGCCCGGCATCTTCGCCGCCGCCGCCTCGAGGTCGGCCGACTCGATCGTGACCACGGCCGCCTTGTCGAGGGTGGTGGTGGCGCCGTCCGCGGCCAGCCGCACCGCCTGGGCGCCGATCGCCTGCTCGAACAACGTGCGGGCGAACCGTGCGTTGCCGAATCCGTCGTGGCGTTCGGCGTCGTCGAAGATCCGGCGAAGGGTGTCGTCGACCCCGCTGCCGAAGTGGTACTCGGCGTCGGCCGCCATCTTGTGGGTGATGGCGAGCAGTTCGTCGGTCGTGTAGTCGGGGAAGGTGATCTCGCGAGCGAAGCGGGAGCGCAGACCCGGGTTCGACTCGAGGAACCGGTGCATCAGCTTCGGGTAGCCGGCGACGATCACGACGAGGCGATCGCGGTGGTCCTCCATCCGCTTGAGCAGGGTCTCCACCGCTTCGGAGCCGAAGTCGTTGGTGCCGATCACACCCCCGGGCGACAGGGCGTAGGCCTCGTCGATGAAGAGCACGCCACCGAGCGCCCGCTTCACCTCGCGATTGGTCTTGAGGGCGGTGTGGCCGACGTACTGTCCGACGAGTCCGGCCCGGTCCACCTCGACCAGGTGGCCCCGTTCCAGGAGGCCGATCGCGGCGTACATCTCGGCCAACAGCCGGGCGACCGTCGTCTTGCCGGTGCCGGGGTTGCCGAGGAAGACCAGGTGCTGGCTGGTCGACACGTCCGACAGGCCATGTTCCTTGCGCCGGGCCTGCACCTGCAGGTAGGCCATCTGCGAGCGAATCTGTTCCTTGACGGCGTCGAGCCCCACCAGGGCGTCGAGTTCGGCCTCGATCTCGGGCAGGGGCCGCGGCTCGACCACGGCCGGTGGCCGCTCGCGTCGTCGCTCGAGCCCGGCCTCGGCGACGTCGCGCACGGTCTGACCCGCCTCCTGGAGCTTCTTGACCAAGCCCTCCGGCCTTCGCAGCATGGCCCGAACCGTACCCGACCGGATCGCCGTCCCTGTGTAGTGGCCATCCCGGTGCAGGGCCGACGCGGCCCGGTTAGGTTCACCCCGTGCCTTCCGACACGTCCGCCGCCGCTCCCGCCTCCACGCCGCTGCCCACCGTCGGTCCCTCGGTGTCGATCACCGGGACCGGGCTGTGGGCCCCGCCCGAGACCGTCTCGAACGCCGAGCTCGTCGAGTCGCTGACCGTCTCGGTGCGAGCCTGGAACGAGGAGCACGCCGAGGAGATCGCCCGGGGCGAGCTCGACGCCCGCGCCGAACCCGACGAGGCGTTCATCGTCAAGGCCTCGGGCATCGAGAGCCGCCACGTGATGGACAAGGCCGGGGTGCTCGATCCCGAGCGGCTGCGGCCCCGCCTCGAGCTCCGCAGCGAGGACCAGCTCGGGCTCCAGGCCGAGATGGCGATCCCCGCGATCACCGAGGCCCTCGCCCAGGCCGGGCGCGAGGCCGCCGACGTCGACGCCCTCATCGTCGGCTGCTCCAACCTCCAGCGGGCCTATCCCGCGGTGTCGGTCGAGATCCAGGACGCCATCGGCGCCGGCGGCTGGGCCTACGACATGAACGTGGCCTGCTCGTCGGCCACGTTCAGCCTCCAGGCCGCCGTCGACGCGCTGCGCAACGGCTCGGCCTCGTGCGTGCTCGTCGTCAATCCCGAGATCACCTCCGCCCACAACAACTTCGAGCTGCGCGACTTCCACTTCATCTTCGGCGACGCCTGCACGGCGCTGGTCCTGGAACGGACCGACGAAGCCGTCGACCCGAGCTCGGGGTGGGAGGTGCTGGGCACGTCGCTCGCCACCAAGTTCTCCAACAACATCCGCAACGACCGCGGCTTCCTCAACCTCGCCGAGGACGGCGAGCGCGACCCCCACGAACTGATCTTCCGGCAGAACGGCCACCGGGTGTTCAAGGAGGTGTGTCCCCTCGTCGTGGCCCACATCGACGACCACCTCGGCCGCCTCGATCTCGACCCGACCGCGGTGCGTCGGTTC
>JBPEXC010000422.1:0-2907 GCA_052032035.1 Acidimicrobiales bacterium
CCGTCGTCGCCACGACCCGGGCCCTCGGCCTCGACACCTACGGCGTCTACGTCGGCCTCGTGTCCTACGTCGGGCTCGTCGCCCCGTTCGCCACCCTCGGCACGTCGCAGACCCTGCTCGCCCGGGTGGCCACCGATCGGAGCCGGTTCGCGACGTCGTTCGGCTCGATGCTGGCCACCTTCGTCGTGATCGGCGGCCCCCTGTTCGCTGCCGTACTGGCCCTCGCCTTCGTGGTCGTGCCCGACCAGTCGCTCGGCACGATCGCGGTGTTGGCCGGGGTCGAGTTCCTCGGTCTCGGCCTGTTGGCGGCCAGCGGCGACGCCTGCATCGCCCTCGACCGTCACGCCGCGCTCGCGGTCCACTTCGTCGCCGCCAGCGCCGTGCGGGCCGCCGCCGGGGTCGCCCTCCTGGCGACGGGGGCGGACGACGTGCTCACCCTCGCCGGCTATCAGTTGGCGGGCATGGCCGTGGCGACGGTGGCGGCCGTCGCCTGGCTGACCACCAACGGCCGTCCGAGCTTCGAGCGCAGCGACCTCCCCGACGCCTGGTCGACCGGACGCCAGTTCGCGTTCGGGCGGGTGGCCGACACGGTGATGACCAACGTCGACCGCACGATGTTGCTGCGGTTCGGCTTCGACGCCGACGCCGGTCTCTACGGCGCCGGGGTCCGAATGATCTCCTACGGTCTGCTGCCGGCCCGATCGGTGCTCAACGCCGGCAAGGCCGGGTTCTTCGAGGCGGGTGCCCGCAGCATCGACGAGGGGGTCGAGCACGGTCGCCGGATCGCGCGACCGGCACTCGCCCTCACCCTGGTCGGCACCGTGGCCGCGCTCGCCGGCACGCCCCTGGTCGTGCGGTTGTTCGGCGACGACTTCGGCGACACCACCTGGGTCGTCATCGCGATGGCGGCGTTCCCGTTGATCCGCACGTCCCACATGCTCGTCGGCAACATCCTCACCGGCGCGGGCCGCCAGCGGTTCCGGGCGCGCGCCCAGTTCGGCGCGGCCGTGGCCAACGTCGCGCTCAACCTGGTGCTGATCCCGCGCTTCGGGTGGCAGGGCGCCGTCGTCGCCACCTACCTCACCGAGACCGGCTACCTGGCGTCCCTCGGCCTGGGGCTGCGGGCGGCGCGACGGACGCCGGGCGGCCGGCTCTCGGCTAGCGGATGAAGAGCATCTCGCGATACTTCGGATAGGGCCACAGGTCGTCGGCGACGACGGCCTCGAGCCGGTCGGCGTGGCCCCGCACGGCGTCCATCAGCGACCGGAGGGTGCCGGCGCAGTAGGCCATGTGGTCGGCGGTCGTCTCGAAGTCGTGGCGTTCGATCGCCTGGGACAGTTCGGCGACCACCCCCATCATCGCGTCGGCTTCCTCGGCGATGGCGGCGATGTCGCTCGTCGACAGCTTCACGCCCAACGACGACGCAGCGACGGCGGCGGTCGACAGGCGCCCGACGTAGTCGACCGCGGCGGGGTAGATGCCGGTCGACGCCATCTCGACGACGAGCTTCGCCTCGACACCGATCGACAGGATGTACTGCTCGGCGTAGACCTCGTAGCGGCTCTCGACCTCGACCGGCGACAGCACGCCGGTGGAGCTGAACAGCTCGAGCACGTCCTCCTCGATCAGGACCGGCAGGGCGTCGGCGGCGGTCGGCAGGTTGCGCAGGCCCCGGTCCTCGACCGCGGCACGGTGCCACTCCTCGCTGTAGCCGTCGCCGCCGAACACGACGGCGCCGTGCTTGGTCATCACCTTCTTCACGACCGCCGCCACGGCGGCCGAGAGCTCCTTGCCCTCGTCGAGCTGGGCGGCCAGCTTGTCGGCGATCCACTCGAGCGAGTCGGCGAGCATCGTGTTCATCGCCACCAGCGGGCCGGACACCGACTGGGACGATCCGACGGCACGGAACTCGAACCGGTTGCCGGTGAACGCGAACGGCGAGGTGCGGTTGCGGTCGCCGGGGTCGCGCACGAAGGGAAGGATCTGCGACAGCCCGAGGTCCATCATGCCGCCGTCGGCCGAGGCGGTGACCTCGCCGTCACGGATGTTGTTGTAGACCGCCTCGAGCTGGTCGCCGAGATAGACCGACAGGATCGCCGGCGGCGCCTCGTTGGCACCGAGACGATGGTCGTTGGAGGCGGTGGCGATGACGGCCCGCAGCAGGGGACCGAACTTGTGCACGCCGCGGATCACCGCCGCGCAGAACAGCAGGAAGCTGAGGTTCTCGTGGGGGGTGCTGCCCGGGTCGAGCAGGTTGCCCTGGGTCGAGTTGCCGACCGACCAGTTCACGTGCTTGCCGGAACCGTTCACGCCCGCGAACGGCTTCTCGTGGAGGAGGCAGGTGAAGCCGTGGGCCTTCGCCGTCGACTTCATGATCGTCATCATGAGCTGCTGGTGGTCGGCGGCGACGTTGGCGGACTCGAAGTACGGAGCGATCTCGAACTGCCCGGGGGCCACCTCGTTGTGATGGGTCTTGGCGGGGATCCCGAGGCGATACAGCTTGTCCTCGAAGTCCTGCATGAAGACCTTCACACGCTCGGGGATCGCCCCGAAGTAGTGGTCGTCGAACTCCTGCCCCTTGGGCGAGGGAGCGCCGAACAGGGTCCGACCGGCGAGCAGCAGGTCGGGTCGTGCGTTGGCGAAGTTGGCGTCGATCAGGAAGTACTCCTGCTCCGCGCCGCAGCTCGAGTTGAGGGGGGCGATGTCGGTCTCGCCCATGAGCCGCAACACCTTCTGGGCGGCGTCGTTCATGGCCGCGTTCGAACGCAGGAGCGGGATCTTCTTGTCGAGCGATTCCCCGGTCCACGACATGAACACGCTCGGGATCATGAGGGTGGCGCCGTTGGTCGAACTCATCACGAACGCCGGGCTGGTCGGATCCCACGCCGTGTAGCCGCGAGCCGCGTT
>JBPEXC010000423.1:0-4305 GCA_052032035.1 Acidimicrobiales bacterium
ACCCCCGAGCCCTGCACCCGGCGGTGCTCGGCCAGGTGTCGTTGAACCTCGGGCCGGTGGGACGGCTGGCCGACGACATGCTGGCGGCACACGACGACCTCGTGGCCGCCGCCGCCGACGTCGCCGCCGCCGAGGCGCGCCTCGACGCCCTCGGCCAGCGGGAGACGATCCTCACCACCAAGATCGGTCTGGCCACGGTGCGGGAGGAGGCCCGCCGGGCCGAGCGCGACGAGGCCGAGGCCGTGCTCGCGGTGTTCGCCGTCTCGACCTTCGTCGACATCGAGGACTACTCGACCTACTACTTCGGAGCCGACCAGGCCTCGACCGTCAACCTCTCGCTCGCCAACCGCTCCGCCGATGTCGTGGAGGACGCCGCGCTCGCCGCTCGCCGCACCCACGACCTGGTGGTCGACGAACTCGCCGGGCTCCGCGCCGACCTCGTCGAGGTGCGGGCGGAGCTGGCCGCGACCGACGACACCCTCGCGGCGGCCGTCGCGGCCCGGGACGACGCCCGGGAACGTCGCGACGGCCTGGCCCCGTCGTTCGAGCGGGCCCTGCTCGGGTTGAAGGTGCCGGGCACCGACATCCCGGTCGTCGTCCTCGACGCCTACTACCGCGCGCAGCTGGCGATGGCGGCGCAGCGGCCGACCTGCGGCGTGACCTGGTGGCAGCTCGCCGGGGTGGGCAAGGCCGAGAGCAGCCACGGATCGTTCGGCGGCAACGTCGTGGGCGGCGACGGACGCACGTCCGGCGAGATCATCGGCCCGCCCCTCGACGGCACCCGATTCTCCTCGATCCCCGACACCGACGGCGGCGAACTCGACGGCGACGACGTGTGGGATCGCGCCGTCGGACCGATGCAGTTCATCCCGACGTCGTGGCAGATCTACGGCGCCGACGGCAACGACGACGGCGAGGTCGATCCCCACAACATCTACGATGCGGCGCTCGCCGCGGCCAAGCACCTCTGCGGGTCGGCCTCGGGTCTCGGCGAGGAGGGCGCCTTCCAGGCCGCGCTCCTCGGCTACAACCAGTCGGCGCAGTACGGCCTCGAGGTGATGGGCTACGCCGCCGGCTACCAGCTGCTGGTGCCGCTGGTCTGATGAGCTAGCGACCCGGTTCGGTGACCAGGCGCCGCACTGCGGCACCGGTGCGCTCGATCGACTCGCGGTGCAGGTGTTCGTCGCGGGTGTGGGCGATCGTGGCGTCGCCCGAACCGAAGTTGGTAGCGGGGATGCCGAGCTCGGCGAACCGGGCGACGTCGGTCCACCCCAGCTTGGCCTTGACCTCGAGGCCGTTGTCGTCCCGCAGTCGCTGGAGCAGTGGATGATCGAGCGAGGGCGGGCAGGCAGCGGAGACGTCGGTGACGGTGAAGGTGTCGCCGTCCTCGAGGTGGGGTGCGACCAGCTCACGCAGGAACGCCTCGGCCTCGGCCGGCGTGCGGTCGGGGGCGTAGCGGTGATGCACCGAGAGGGTGACCGAGTCGGGGACGACGTTGCCCGCCACTCCCCCGTCGACCTTCACCGCCTGGACCGACTCGATGAACTGGCAGCCGTCGAGCAGCGGACGGCGGGGCTCCCACTCGGCGAGGGTGGTGAGCAGGCCGGCGAGACGGTGGATCGCGTTGCGCCCCATCCACGGACGCGCGGTGTGGGCCCGGGCACCGGCGAGGGCCACCTCGATGCGCATCGCCCCCTGGCAGCCGGCTTCGATCAGGCCGTCGGTGGGCTCACCCAGCAGGGCGGCGTCGCCCTCGAGCAGGTCGGGACGCTCGGCGATGATCTCGATGAGCCCGTTGTGCGCGGCCGCCACCTCCTCGCGGGCGTAGAACACGAAGGTGAGGTCGACGGCGGGGTCGGGGACGGTGCGGGCGATGTCGAGGAAGACGGCGAGGCCGCCCTTCATGTCGGCCGATCCGCAGCCCCACAGGGTGTCGCCCTCGATCCGGGACCGGCCGTTGGTACCGCCGGGCAGCTCGGGGTCGTCGACGACCGGCACGGTGTCGGTGTGGCCGACCAGGAGGAGTCGCTGGTCGCGGCCCAGGTCGGTGCGGGCGATCAGGTTGTCGCCGATCCGGGTGAGTTCGAGGTGGCCGTACTGCGCCAGGTCGGCCTCGAGCCAGTCGACGAAGGCGGCCTCGGCGAACGACTCCGAACGATGGTCGACGAGTTCGGCGGTGAGGGCCAGCAGATCGGTCACGTCTCCACGATAGGACGAACGACGGCTTGGATCGCCGACGAAACCCACCGCTGCGCTGCCCTCGATCCTCTCACCGCACCGGGAGGGCGCCCCCGGCCTGGCGTTCAGCGGCGCGGGGACCGGCGCCACCCACTGAGACCGGTCGGGGCCCAAATTGGCGCGCGCCACCGACCGCGACCGATGCTGACGCGATGAGCGCACCCGACGACATGATCGAGATCACCAGCGGCCTGCGGTTCCCCGAGGGACCCATCGCGATGCCCGACGGCTCGGTGATCCTCGTCGAGATCGCGCGGGGCACCCTGAGCCGGGTCGACCCCGACGGCACGGTCGACGTGGTGGCGGAGTGCGGCGGCGGACCCAACGGCGCCGCCATCGGCCCCGACGGCAAGGTCTACGTCTGCAACAACGGCGGCTTCGAGTGGCACGAGGTGAACGGGATGCTGCTCCCGGGCAACCAGCCCGACGACTACATCGGCGGCCGCATCCAGCGGGTCGACATCGACACTGGCGAGGTCGAGGACCTCTACACCGAGGTCGGTGGCTTCGGGCTGCGCGGCCCCAACGACATCGTGTTCGACTCGACCGGCGGGTTCTGGTTCACCGACCACGGCAAGAACCGTCCCCGTGAGCGCGACCGGGGCGGCCTCTACTACGCCAAGGCCGACGGCTCCGAGGTGCGCGAGGTGGTCCACCCCCTCCTCGCCCCCAACGGTGTGGGCCTCTCCCCCGACGGCTCGAAGCTCTACGTCGCCGAGACCTACGAGGGCCGCCTCTACCAGTGGAACCTGTCGGGCCCCGGCGAGATCGAGGGCTACTTCGGTCCCGAGCACCGGGGCGAGGTCCTCGCCGACCCCGAGGGCGGCCCGTTGTTCGACTCCCTCGCCGTCGACGCCGAGGGCAACGTGTGCGTCGCCACGATCCGCAACGGCGGCATCACCGTCGTCGCCCCCACCGGCGAGCATCGCCACGTGGCCTTCCCCGACCCCCTCACCACCAACATCTGCTTCGGCGGTGAGGGGCTGCAGACGGCGTACGTCACCCTGTCGGCGACCGGCAAGCTCGTGAAGTGCACCTGGGACACGCCCGGTCTCGCCCTCGCCTACTGACCCTCGATCGCGGCGACGGCTAGCGTCGCGGGCGTGTCGCCCCACGCCCGCCGTCTCGTCGTCCTCGCGTTCACCCTCTGCCTGGTCGGCGCGACCACGCCGGCCGCCGCCCAGGCCCCGCCGGCCGTCGCCGAGCAGTTCCCCACCACCGAGGCGTTCGTCGATCGCACCTACCGCGACGTGATGAGCCGCCCGGTCGACGCCGGCGGCCTGGCCTCGTGGACCGCGTGGCTCGACGACGGCAACGAACCGGCGGCCTTCGTCGAACACCTGATGCACTCGCCGGAGTTCACCGACGCCACCGCCCCGGTCGTGCGCCTCTACCGAGCGGTGTTCGATCGGGTGCCCGACCGGGGCGGCCTCGAGTTCTGGGTCGCCCAGCGTCGCGGCGGCATGACGATGACCCGCATGGCCGAGTTCTTCCTCGACTCGGCCGAGTTCGCCGACCTGGCCGCCGCCGACTCCGAGGCCGAGATCGTCGCCGCGGTCTACGGCCGTTCCCTCGGGCGCACCCCGGACGCCGGTGGCCTCGACTTCTGGACCGGCGAACTGGCCGCCGGCCGCATCAACCTGGCCGGCTTCGTGGCGACCGTGTCGGAGTCGCCCGAGCACGTGGCGCTGCGGCGCACCGAGGTGACGGTCAGCCTCGTCTACCTCGGCCTCCTGCGTCGCCTGCCCGAGGCCGGCGGCCTCGACTTCTGGTCGACCGAGATCGACGCCGGGCTCGGGCTGCGGTCGTTCCTGGCCCAGACGATGGACTCCGCCGAGTACGCCGCCCGCTTCGGCTCGACGCCGACGCCACTCGTCGAGGTCGTGGCCGACGGCCTCACCATTCCCTGGGGCGTGCAGGAGCTCCCGGACGGGTCGGTCCTGGTGACCGAACGAGGCGGTCGCCTCCTCCACGTCGACGACGACGGCCCGACCGAGGTGTCGGCCGACCTCGGCGATCTGCTCGTGCGCCGCGAGACCGGTCTGATGGGACTCGCCCTCGACCCCG
>JBPEXC010000424.1:0-12359 GCA_052032035.1 Acidimicrobiales bacterium
CCGACCTCAACCTCGCCCTCAACGGCCGCCACGGCGAGGCCCCGCTCCCGATCGTGGCGGCGTCGAGTCCGGGCCAGTGCTTCGAGGCCGCCATCGAAGCGGCCCGCATCGCCCTCACCTACCGCACCCCGGTCATCCTGCTGTCGGACGGCTACCTGGCCAACGGCACCGAGCCGTGGCGGATCCCCGACGTCGACACGCTGCCCGACCTGCGGGTGAGCTTCGCCACCGAACCCAACGGCACCGACGACGACGGCAACCCCGTCTACCTCCCCTATCTGCGCGATCCCGACACCCTCGCCCGGCCGTGGGCGATCCCCGGGACGCCGGGCCTGATGCACCGGCTCGGCGGGCTCGAGAAGGCCGACGGCACCGGCAACGTCGACTACACGCCCGAGAACCACCAACACATGATCGACATCCGTCAGGCCAAGGTCGACCGCATCGCCCGGGACTACGAGCCACTCACCGTCGAGGGCGATCCGGATGGCGACGTGTGTCTGCTGAGCTGGGGCTCGACCTGGGCGGCCGTCCACTCGGCGGTCGAGCGGCTGCGACGCCACGGCCGCAAGGTCGGCTGGATCCACCTCCATCACCTGAGTCCCCTGCCCGAGGACCTCGGTGACCTGTTGCGCGGGTTCCCGACCGTGCTCGTCCCCGAGCTCAACAAGGGCCAGCTCTGTTCGCTGGTCCGGGCCCGCTACCTCGTCGATGCCCAGTCGGTGTCGAAGATGTCGGGGCTGCCGTTCAAGACCCGGGAGATCGAGGCCGCCGTCGAGGCGGCCCTCGACGATTCGCCCAGCTCCCACAGCAACGACGCCGACCAAGGAGCAGCATCGTGACCGACGTGATCGTCGACCTCACCACCAAGAAGGACTGGGTCTCCGACCAGGAGCCCCGCTGGTGCCCGGGCTGTGGCGACTACGGGATCCTCCAGGCGGTGCAGCAGGTGCTGCCCGACCTCGGCGGACGACCGGAGAACACGGTCTTCATCTCGGGGATCGGGTGCTCGAGCCGGTTCCCGTACTACATGAACACCTACGGCATGCACACGATCCACGGTCGTGTGCCGGCGATCGCCACCGGCCTGGCCGTCGCCCGCCCAGACCTCGACGTGTGGGTGATCACCGGCGACGGCGACGCCCTGTCGATCGGCGGCAACCACCTGATCCACGCCCTGCGCCGCAACGTCAACCTCAACATCCTCTTGTTCAACAACCGGATCTACGGGTTGACCAAGGGCCAGTTCTCCCCCACGTCCGAGGTCGGCAAGGTGTCGAAGTCGACGCCGCAGGGCTCGATCGATCCGCCCTTCAACCCGCTCGGCGTCGCCCTCGGCGCCGGCGCCAGCTTCGTCGCCCGCACCCACGACCTCGACCGCAAGCACATGATGGCGACCTTCGCCGAGGCCCACGCTCACGACGGCGCGTCGTTCGTCGAGATCTACCAGAACTGCAACGTCTTCAACGACGGCCAGTTCGCGGATGTCACCAAGCGCAGCGTGCGCGACGAGATGATGATCAACCTGGTCCACGGCGAGCCGATCACGTTCGGCGCCGATCGTCAGCGGGGCGTGATGATGGGGACCGACGGGTTCCTGCAGCTGGTGGACGTGGCCGACGTCGGCATCGACTCGATCCTCGTCCACGACGCCCATCACCCGTATCCGTCACTGGCGTTCGCGCTGTCGAGGCTGAGCCTGGACGACAAGTCGCCCACGCCGTTCGGGGTGTTCCGCGACGTCGAGGGCCCGGAGTACCGCAAGGCGGTGGGCGCCCAGCTCGCCGAGGCGGTCGAGACCGCCGGCCCCGGTGACCTCGGCACCCTCCTCGCTTCCAACGGCACCTGGACCGTCGACTGACCGACCCACCATGTGAACGACCGACCGCCTCAGCGGCGACGGACCCGCCTCAGCGGCGACGGAACAGGACGAACGCCTGCGGGGTGTCCTCCCACTCGAGGCTCGCCTGGCGCACGGTTCGGGCCTCCTCGGCCCAGCCGGCCGCGGTGAAGGCGTCTGCCACGGCGTCGACATCGTGACGCCAGAGGCCGAGCTGTTCGGTGTCGTAGCGGTCGCGGACGACCACCTCGCCGGCGCCGGCCTGGAAGGCGACCAACAGCGGGCCACCGGAGCAGACGACCGACGCCAGCGACGCCGCGATCTCACCGAGTCGCTCGGGTGGCGTGGAGATGATCGAGTACCAGGCGATGGCCCCGCCGAAGGTCCGGCCGCCCAGGTCGAGGGCGCACAGGTCGCCGACGGTGAACTCGAGCGACGGGTGGGCGGCGCGGGCCGCGTCGACCATGCCGCGGGCGTAGTCGACGCCGAGCGTCTCGCCGCCGAGGTCGGCGATCCGGGCCGAGATCCGTCCGGGGCCGCATCCGGCGTCGAGCACGGCCCCTCGGGCCATGGCGTCGCGGGCGACGACGTCGAGCAGGGCGATCTCGAGCACGTCCTCGATACCCGGCGTCACCTGGGTTCCGACCGACTCGACGTAGTACCCGGCGCTGCGGTCATAGACCCGCTGCGAACTCGCCACCAGGCCGTCGTCGTCACGATCGATCGTCTCGCCATCCATCCGGTCACCCTCCCACACCGTGACGGCTACCCGCTCCGCTTTGCAGGTCTCGACAGCGACCGCTCCTGGGGCTGGCACGATGAACCCCGATGAGCGGAGAACGTATGCTGATCTGCATGCACAGCACGAGCGTCCGGATCGATGTCGACACCCACGAGGAGCTGAAGCGGCTGGCCGCCGCCCTCGACACGACCGTCGGCAACACGGTCACGCTCGCTGTGAAGGCACTCCGACAGCAGCGAATGGGCGAGCAGCTCGGAGCACCGCTCGAGGACGACGAGCAGAGGTGGCTCGATGCTCCGCTCGGGTGACGTCGTCGACCTCGACCTCGGAGTGCCGCAGGGACGAGAAGCAGGGTTCCAGCACCCAGCGGTGGTGATCACCGCCCAGTCGGTGCTGGACGCCGACCCGGCGGTCATCCAGGTCGTGCCCTTCACCAGCACGCTGCGCGGCTTCGAGTCGGAGGTCACGGTCGCCGCCGACGATGCGAACGGCCTCGATCACGATTCAGCGGCCCAGTGCCAACACATCCGAGCCGTGGCCCGCAGCCGTGTCCGCTCGACCCTCGGCACGGTCGACCCGGTGAGCCTCCGAACGATGCGCGAGACGGTCGCGACCCTGATCGATCTCCCCTAGGGGGTAGGCGACCCCCACAGCCGGCGCTTCCCTGGAAACCTTGCGGACATGCGGTGGACGAAGGGACGGGTCGGAGCGGTGCTCACGGGAGTGGTCGCTGTCGTGTGGCTCGGCTCCACGCAGGTCGGGCTGCCGGGTCGGGTCGACAGCGCTCGGGACTGCCGAGCATCGTTCGACCGTGCCGTCGTCGACGGTGTGCTGCCCGAGCCGGCTGGCGACGTGAGCGGTCGGTTCCAGGGGAGCGACGACTGGAACGGAGAGACTCCGGTCTGCTGGGTCCACGCATCGACGACCGACGCCTGCCACACCTTCTCGCTCGACATCGACGGCCGCTGGGACCCACCGGTCTGGCAGACCGGCGAGACCTACGGCCACCCCTGCTCCGAACTCGGCTCGTAGGGCAACGACCCTCGTCCAGCCCGGCCGGCGCTCCCCTCGTTCCTCGCTGTTCCGCGCTCAGCGCTCGTGCGTTCTTTGGACGACTCCGCCCACATGCGGTTCGTTGGTACCAACAAACCACGCCCCGACGGCCGGCCCCCGGATTCACTATCCAGATCTGCCCACATGGGGTTCATTGCTGCCAACGAACCGGCGCAATCGGTTCGATGTCGCCAACGAACCGAGCTCAGTCGAGCAGCTCGAGCGACACCAGCAGGTCGCGCAGCCCGGCGGGGCCTCGGAAATGGTGGGTGGTCATGCCGAGTTCCGTCGCTCCTGCCAGCTTGGACTCGGTGTCGTCGACGAAGACGCACGACGTCGCCGCCACACCGAGTGCGGCACAGACGTGCTCGAACACGCGCGGATCGGGCTTGGCCGCCCCGATGTCCCACGTGGAGAACACCGCGTCGAAGCGATCCCAGACCTCCAACTCGCGGAGCTCGGCCTCGATCGTGTCGGTCCCGTTGGTGAGGATGGCCACCGTGGTCCCACGATGCCGAAGGTCGTCGACGATCTCCAGCACCGCCTGATCGACACGCCCGATCGGGGCGAAGCAGGCTCGGGCAGCCACCGCGTTGCCCAACCGTTCGCCGACGATCTCGATCCACTCGACCCGACGGAGTCGGCCGGTCACGAGCCGGTCGAGCAGCTCGGCCTCGAAGGCGATCGCTGCGACGCAGCCGTCGGCAAGGCCGTGGTCTCGCTCCACCGAACGGAACTGATCGGGATCGAAATGACGGACGACGCCGTCGAGATCCAACACCACGGTCCAACCCGCCACATCGGCGAGCCTACGCTGCACCGAGTGGCACCGGATGTCTCGGCGTGGGACGGGGTCATCGTCGGCGAACCGATCGCCGGCGGTCACCGGAACAAGGTCTGGCACGGCGCTGCGCCTGATGGCCCAGTCGCCGTTCGGCGATCCCGCCGCAGCCCCGAGTCACTGCGTTGGGAGCTCGACCTCCTGAGGACGCTCGCCGGCGACGGCTTCTGGGTCCCACTGCCGCTCGAGACCGCCGACGGCCGACTCAGCTGCGAGGGAGTGGTCGTCCAACGATGGATGCCGGGCCGACCACCTCACTCGACCGGCGACTGGCTGCTCGTCGCGGACGAACTCCGACGCCTCCACGCACGCACCGTCGACCACCCCCAACGGCCGGACGCCTGCGCGGTCGCCGAGCTGCACGAGATCCGCCGCAGCATCGACGCCGACCTCGATGCGCTGCCCACCGACGTGGCCATCGACGTCTGCGCAGTCTTCTCCGAGTACGAGGACGAGTCGACCTCGGTCATCCATGGGGATCCTGGGGCCTCCAACCTCCGGATCCGCGACGGCAAGGTCGGCTTGCTCGACTGGGACGAGAGCCGTGTCGACGTGCCGACGCACGATCTGTCGAACCTCGGTGTCCAAGTGTTGGACGATGAGGAGCACGCGGCTGCGCAGGTCCTCTCCGATGCGTGGGAGGCGGTCAACGCCTGGACCAGCGAGCCGGCGTATGCGCGCCAGCGCCTGGAAGGACTGCGCCATCGGCGTCGGGGAACTTGATCGATCGCCATCCCCGGCTGGCTGGGGACCCACGACCGACCATGCCTACGGGGTCCTGCCCCGAGCCGTCGAGGAAGTCGGATCAGTCGCTGTCGCGGGCCACCCGGATGCTGACGACTGCCCACACGGCGATCGCCACGAGCCAGACGGCGAGCCGGCGCCACAAGAAGCTGGTGTCCGGGATGAACGAGACATCGTTGTTCGGCGCGTAGTTGAACCAGCCGCCGTCGGTCCCTCGCCGGTCGAACCACAGGTTCACCGTCGACGCCAACGCCCAGCAAACGGCGCCGAAGGCCGCGATCGAGATCCACCGCTGACTCGAGTTCACGGATCTGAGTATGGGGCGGGGCCCCCGATCCGTCGACCTCGTTCGCGCTCGGAGCGCTGGCAGCGGATTCAGTGGCCGGATCTGCCCGCATGCGGTTTATTGCTGCCAACAAACCGCCGCGGCCGGTTCGATGTCGCCAAAGAACCACGGCTGCCAGCGACGGCTGCCGACGAACCGCTAGCGAGTGGCGAGGTCGTAGACGTGGCGCTTGGCGGCGCCGGATTCGGTGACGACCTGGGCGACGGCATCACGGGTCGACGAGCCGGCATCGGTCAGTTCCGCGAGCCGAGCCGAGATCCGTTCGTCGTCCCACGCGCTGTCATCGGCGACGGCCCCCTCGACGACGAGGACCACCTCGCCCTTGAGTTCCCGGTCGGCCAGCAACTCGGCGACCTCACCCAGCGAGCCGCGCACCACCTCTTCGTGGAGCTTGGTGAGCTCTCGCCCCACCGCCACCCGCCGCTCCGGCCCGCACACCTCGGCGAGATCGGCCAAGGTCCTGGCGGTGCGTTTCGGCGACTCGTAGCAGACGACGGTCCGCCGCTCGGCGGCGATCTCGGCCAGCCGCCCCACCCGCTCGGCGCCCTTGCGGGGCAGGAACCCCTCGAACACGAACCGATCGGTCGCCAGGCCGCTCAGCACGAGCGCGCTCACCGCCGCCGTCGGGCCGGGCACCACCTCGATCGGCGCGCCCTGTTCGAGCAACGACGCCACCAGCCGCTCGCCGGGGTCGGAGATGCCGGGCATACCGGCGTCGCTGACCAGGGCCACGGTCTCCCCCGCCGCCACCCGAGCGGCCACCTCGCCGAAGGCCCGTACCTCGGTGTGTTCGTTGCACACCAACAGCGGCCGCTTGTCGATCCCCGACAGCTGCAGCAACCGTCCGGTGCGCCGCGTGTCCTCACACGCGATCACGTCTGCGGTCGCCAACACCTCGGCCGCCCGGGGACTCAGGTCGCCGAGGTTCCCGATCGGCGTGCCGACGATGACCAGCCGGCCGCCCGAGCGGACGCTTCGCTCACTCACGGATCTCGAGTTCGTCGCCGATCTTGAGCTCCCAGTCGCCGAACGCCCCGGCCTCGGCCTCGAGCACCGCCTTCGCCCGCCACATCGGGGCGGTCACCCGGTTGCGGTGCAGGCGGATCGTCTTGATCACGACGTTGTCGGCGTCGAGGAGGGCGACGTCGAGCTCGAACTGCATCCCGATGCTGTGGACCGACCGCACGCCCCGCAGCAGGATGGCCCCGTCGAAGTCGGGTCGGCCGAGCAGGCCCTTGGCCTTCGCCTTCCGGCCTTCCGGGATCTCGAGCGACGCCAGCACCCGGCCGTCGCGCACGAGCCAGCATTCGCTGACCGGCACGTCGACCCCGTCGGGTCCGGCCCCGTCCGACTCGTCACCGGTCACGGCTGCTCAGACGTTGAACTTGATGTCGAGCACGTCGCCGTCCTCGACCACGTAGTCCTTGCCCTCCGAGCGCACCTTGCCGACCTCCTTGGCCTTGGCCCACGACCCGATCTCGACCAGTTCGTCCCAGTGGATCGTCTCGGCCCGGATGAAACCACGCTGGAGATCGGTGTGGATCTTGCCGGCGCACTCCGGAGCGTGGGAGCCGACCCGGTAGGTCCACGCCCGCGACTCCTGGGGCCCGGTGGTGAGGAAGGTGCGCAACCCGAGCACGTGGTAGGCGGCCTGCAGGAAGGTGACGAGCGCTCCCTCGCCGAGCCCGAGGGCGTCGAGCATCTCGGCCCGGTCCTCCTTGTCGAGCTGGGCGGCCTCGGCCTCGAGCTGGATGCACGCACCGAACACCGGTGCGAGATCGCCGAGCTCGGCCTGGACCGGCGCGATCACCTCGTCGACCTCGGCGAGCTGCCCCTCGTCGATGTTCACGATCGCCAACACCGGCTTGTTGGTGAGCAGGAACCACGGGTAGAGCGCGTCTCGATGCTCCTGGGAGAGATCCGAGCGGTAGAGCGGCGTGCCCTCGCTCAGGATCGCCAGGGCGGCCTCGGCCGCCTCGACCTCGGGCAGCAGCGACTTGTCACCCTTGGCCGCCTTGCGCTTCTTGTCGATCTGCTTCTCGACGGTCTCGAGGTCGGCGAGGGTGAGCTCGGTCTCGACGGTCGAGAGGTGCTCGAGCGGGTCCTGGGGTCCGGGCACGTCGTCGTCCTTGAAGGCCCGGAGGACGAAGACGATGGCGTCGACCTCACGGATGCCCGACAGGAACTTGTTGCCGAGCCCCTCGCCCTGGCTCGCCCCGGCGACGAGGCCGCCGATGTCGTTGAATTGGACCGTGGCGTGCACGACCTTCTTCGACCCGCTCAGCTCGGCGAGGGCGTCGAGGCGTGCGTCGAACACCTTGGCCACACCGACGTTGGGGTCGGTGGTGGCGAAGGCGTAGGGCGCAGCGAGCGCGCTGCCTCCGGTGAGGGCGTTGTACAGCGACGACTTGCCCGCATTGGGCAGCCCGACGAATCCGAACTTCTCCACGTCCCGATGCTACGGGGCGGCCGGAGTGATTCAGCGGGAGGCTTCGGCGGTCTCGGGGAAGCCCGACACCATGAGCTGGATGAGCTCCTCGGCCGACACGGCGCCGGCGTAGAGGAACCCCTGTGCCATCCGACAGCCGACCGAACGCAGCGCCCGCACCTGATCGGTGCGCTCGACACCCAGGGCGACGACACCGAGCGACTCGGACCGAGCCCGTTCGATGATCGCCTCGAGTCGCGCCCGCTCCCCCTCGTCGGTGCCGATGGCAGCCGTGATCGAGCGGTGGAGCTTCAGGTAGTTGACCGGCACGTTGGCCACGAGATCGAACGAGTCGGGCGACGTGCCGAAGCCGTCGACACCGATCTCGAAGCGCTTGCGCACCGAGGTGGCCAACAACCGGACGGCGTCGCCGTGTTCACGGAGCACCGACTCGGGCACCTCGACCGCGAGACGACCGGCCGGGATCGACTCGTCGTCGATCAGGTCCGACAAGGCCGACAACAGCGACTCGTCGGCGAGCTGGGCGGCCGACAGGTTGATCATGACGAGCTGATCGCGGTTCGGCGATCGCAGCACCTGTCCGAGCTGCTCCTCGACCCCTTCGAGCACGAGGGCGCCGAGCACACCCATCAGGCCGGACTGTTCGGCGGCGGCGACGACCTCGACGGCCGAGAGGCCGACGTCGCCACCCAGGCGGAGCAGGGCCTCGGCCCCGACGACCCGCCCGGTCCCGACCTCGACCACCGGCTGGTAGGCGAAGCGGACGTCTCGACGATCGATCGCACGCCGCAGCTGACGCTCGACCACCATCAGGCGCTGGGTGCGGCTGCGAAGCTCCTCGTCGTGGAGGGCGATGCGGTTGCGGCCTCGACCCTTGGCCAGGTAGACGGCGGTCTCGGCGGCGGCGACGAGCTGGTCGCCGGTCTGGGAGTCGTCCGCGATGGCGATGCCGACGCTGGCGGTGAGCGCCATGTCGTTGCCGACGTCCGCGAGGGTCGCCACGCCGACGCGGATCCGCTCGGCGAGGGCCTCGACGCCGTCGGCGTCCTCCACCTCGCAGGCGACGATGATGAACTCGTCCGACGGCATGCGGAACACGAGATCGGAGCCGCGCACCGAGGCCGAGATCCGGCGGTTGACCAGGTCGAGGAGACGGCGGGCCTCGATGTTGCCGACCAGGTCGTGCACGACCTTGAAGCGGTCGAGGTCGACGTAGAGGACGGCGACCGACCCCTCGTCCGCCTCACCGATCGCCCCGTCGACGACGCTGATCACCTCGGACCGGTCGGTGATGACGGTGCGCCCACCGACCGCCTCGAGGGCGACGACCGTGGCGTAGTCGACCCCCTCCTCGGAGGTGGCGCCGGCCATGACGAGCTCGACCAGGTCCTCCGAGCCGTCGGCCATCGTGACGGTGCGGGTGCGGCGCCACGATTCGCCCGGCGCCGGGATCGGCAGTTCGCCGAGCTCGGTCGACGACGGGAGATGGCGGGCCAGGAGTTCCCGGTGCCCGAAGCGCTCGACCCAGCCGGGCGAGCTCCAGAGCACGGTGCCGGTCGACCGATCGACGACGGCGACGGCGAGCTCGACGGCGTCGATCGCCTGGGTCAGCGCGTCGGCGATCAGCGTCGGCGTGGCGATCGCCTCGACGTCGAGGCGGGGCGCCCGGGGAGCACGACGGTCGACGACGATGCCGTCGGGCAGCGTGTCGCCCTTCGGCAGCGACTCGCTGCCCGTCGGCAGTGGCTCGCGCCCGTTCGGCAGGGGCTCGGCGACGGGGAACGCATCGGTGACCGGCACGGTGTCGCCGGGGGCCTCGGTGGACGAGTCGTCGGCGAGTGCCTCGGTGAACGCCGGCAGGTCGACGTCGGTGAGCTCCGGGTCGAGCACGGGCTCGTCGGTCCCGACGTCGTCGCCGGCGGGCTCCGGCAGCGGCGGCACGGCCGGCTCGCCGACCGGGCCGACGGTGGTCGGCGGCGTAGGTCGGGGCGGTCGATCGTCCCGGCGACGATCCTCGTGCGGGAGCGAGTCGAGGAGCGCGTCGATGCCCGACGGGCGGCCCTGCTCCTGGCCCGCGCCGGGGCCCAGGGGGTGCGCCGAACCGTCGTCGGTCAGCACCGACGCGTCGGAGCCAGCCGCCGTCTCCTCATCGGGATGCTCGGCGTCCTGCGACGACTTGCCGGTGCCAGCCTTCAGGTTGGCGCCGTGCATCCTCTCTTCCCAACTACGAACCACCGTGGCTCCTTCGGACAGGTCCTCTCGAGCCCAATCGGCAGCCTTGCCCACTTCATGACGGTTTCTGTCACATGCCTTCCGGCGATAGGCTCGTCAGAATGTCGAAGCGTCGTAACAAGAAGCGCGTCAAGGCCCGTCGCAACAAGGCCAACAAGGGTCGCAAGCCCAACGCAGGTCGCTGACCTGCTGCGGCCGGTTCACTCCGGGCGCAGCCGCTCCTCGATCGCCGACCGATAGGCCGCAAGGCGGCCTTCGGCGACCCTCGTCGCCTGTTCGAGCGACTCGTCGACGTCCTCGATCACCTCGATGTAGACCTTGAGCTTCGGCTCGGTCCCGCTCGGGCGGACGATGACTCGCGTGTGGTCGGCGTACTCGACGATCAACCCGGGGGTTGCAGGCAGTCGCGCCCCGTCGGCCAGGTTCTCGACCCGCCGCAAGGGGGCGTCGACCAACTCGGTCGGCGGCCGTGCCACCCACTGGTCGAGCAGCACCTGTCGTTGGCGCGCCCCGTCGGCGCCCGGCAGGCGGACCGTGACCGGTGCGGTGAGATGCACCCCGTGGGCGGCGGCCAGCTCGTCGAGCCGGTCCCACACGGTGGCGCCGGCGGCGGCGAGCGTCGCCAGCATCTCGGCGGCGACGACGCCGGCGGTGATCCCGTCCTTGTCGTGCACCCGGGCCCCGACGCAGTAGCCGAGGGCCTCCTCGTAGCCCAGCACGTAGTCGGCGTCCGGCCGATCGACGATGGGACGCGCCACCCACTTGAACCCGGTGAGGGTGACGACGCACTCGGTGTCGTGGGCGGCGGCGAGGGCGTCGAGCAGTCGCGACGACACCACCGAACGGGCGACGACCCGGGGCCGCCCGGTGTGGGCCGGGGCGCCCGGATCGCTGCGCCGGAGCAGGTGGTCGGCGAGGAGGACGCCGACCTGATCGCCGCTCAGCCGCACCCACTCGCCATCGCGGCCGGCGACGGCCAGGGCCAACCGGTCGGCGTCGGGGTCGTGGGCGACGACCGCGTCGGCGGCCACGTCTCGGGCGGCGTCGAGGGCCAGGTCGAGGGCGCCGGGCTCCTCGGGGTTGGGGAATTCGGCGGTCGGGAAGTCGGGGTCGGGCGAGAACTGCTCGGCGACCACGATCGGCGGGGCGAAGCCGCCCGCCTCGAGCGCCGCCAGGAACGGTTCGCCGCCGACGCCGTGCATCGCCGAGTAGACCAGCCGCACGTCGCGGGCTCCCCCGGGGGTCAACGCTGCGAGCGCGGCCCCGCGGTGGGAGGCGACGGCGCCGGCCCGATCGGTGACCGGGGGCCCGTCGAGCGGCTCGTCGGGCCGTCCGGCGGCCGGGTCGACCTCGTCCCAGGTCTCGGCGGCTCGGACGATCTCGGCGGAGATCTCGAGGTCGGCCGGACTCACGAGCTGGATGCCGTCGGCCAGGTAGAGCTTGTAGCCGTTGTCGGCAGCGGGGTTGTGGCTGGCGGTGATGACGATCCCGGCGTCGGCGCCCACGTCGAGCAGGTGGTGGGCGAGGACCGGTGTGGGCACCGGCCCGCCCAGCAGTTCGGCCCGCCCGCCGGCGGCCGCGATCACCGCCGCGGTGTCGGCCGCGAAGACGGCGGACCGGTGGCGGGCGTCGTGGCCCACCACCACATGGGCCCCGTCCGGGAGCCAACGCATCAACCCGACGGTCGCCTGACGCACGACCAGCCGGTTGAGGCGGGCGGGCCCCGGCCCCATCGTCGCCCGGAGCCCTGCGGTGCCGAACCCCACGCGCTCGCCGAACCAGTCGCACAGCACGGGGTCGTCGGCGGCGATCGCGTCGACGATCGCTGCACGCGTCTCGGGGTCGGGATCGGCGGCTGCCCAGGCACGGGCGCGGGCCACGAGGTCAGGGGTCACGACCCGGTGCTCTGTCACCGGCTCAGTCTGGCCGATCGCGCGCCGGTTCGCCCACGTCCGCCGGTTCGCCGTCGGGGGCCGCATCGGCGCCGGCCGGGACGTTACCCTCGGCCTGGAATGGACGACCGAGCGCCGGCGATCGAGTGCCCCCACGACCTGCCGTCGTCCGTGCGCTCATCGTGCCGCCGGGTCGTGGCGGCCGCCCGGCTCGTGACCG
>JBPEXC010000425.1:0-8797 GCA_052032035.1 Acidimicrobiales bacterium
CTCGGCGATCGTCGCCACGAGCCGATCGACCGTGGCGTCGGCGCCGGCGAGGCCGAGGATCCGTTGCCACGTGGCGGCGTAGGGAGCGGCGGCGGCCGCCTGCACGGGGTGCAGACGCAGCGACGTCGGGAACGGTGAGCGTTCCAGGCCGTCGCCGACCGCGGTCCCGAGCGCTCCCCCGCCGACCTGGACGAACAGGTCGCCGTCGGCGACCCCGATCGCAGTCAGCTGCTCGGCGAGTTCGAGGCCCAGCGTGCGAGCCCCGTCGACACTGCCCGGACAGATCGGGCCCTGGACCGTGAACGGCAGCGCCCCGCCGGCGAGTGCGGCCTCGAGGCCGTGCATGCACGGGTCGCCGAGTGTGCCCTCCTCCCGGGGGCACGGCGCCACCCGGGCCCCGAGCCGATCGAGTTCGCCGAGAATCCACGGGTCGGCCTCGGTCGGCACGAACACCCGCAGCGGTCTTCCCGCGGCTCGGGCGACGGTGGCCGCGGCGAGCGCCGCGTTGCCGCACGAGGCGATGGCCAGTTCCGTGCTCCGGTCGACACCACCGGCGTCGAGGGCGAGGGCGAGGGCGAACAGATGCCGGGCCTTGTGGCTGCCGGCGACGCTGCCGGTCTCCACCTTCGCCCACACCGGTCGCTCGACGCCGTCGACCGTGAGCGCCACCAACGGCGTGACGCGGAAGCCGGTGCCGTCGACCTCGGCGATCGCATCGTCGAGCGCAGCGACCGCTCCGCACCAGCGGTCGTCGCTCCAGCCCGCAGCGCGCGCCTCGGCGTAGGTGTCGAGGAACCGGCGATGGACGACGAAGGGGTTGGCGACGTCGTTCACGATCGCCTCACGCGATCGCCACCCCGGTCCGGTCGTTGAAGTCGCCGATCAGGGCGTCCCAGGCGTCGACGTGGGGCACCATCGCATCCCACCACGACTGCTCGGCGCGGGCCTCGAAGGTCTCGAGGTCGAGGTTCAGCTGCTCGACCCAGGTGAAGTAGCCGAGGTTGAAGATCCGGCGTCGCTCACGGTCGTCGAGGTCGAGGATGGCGTGGACCGACGGATCGCCGAGGTGCGTCGCGAACGTCGACGCTGCGTCGGCGGCGGTGAACTCGCCACCGAAGTCACGCTCGATGATCGGCGCGCGGCCGCTGTCGTAGAGGGCCGAGCCGTCGGTGGCGACGGTGACGACCACGTCGTCCTCGCCGAGGCCGCGCAGCTGGGCATACGCGATCGCCGAGGCGGCGTTGCAGATCGACGAGTAGCCCAGGTGGGCGAGCTGCGCCACGAACTCGGGGTCGAGGCCGAGCTCGCCGGTGAGGTAGGCGCGACCGGTCTCGGTCTGGAACAGCACGTCGAGCTGATCGGTGACCTGGTCGCTGATCGCCGTGACGACGTCGGTGTTCATCACGTTGTGGATCAGCGGGATGTGCTTGTCGCCGATGCCCTGGATGTTGTGCTCGCCGAAGCCGTTCTCGAACATCGTCGGGCACTCGAGGGCCTCGGCCGCCACGATCTCGGCGCCGTAGCGCTCCTTGAGGTGGTCGCCCGCCGCGATCGTCCCCGCCGAACCGGTGGCCGACACGAACGCTCGGAGCGTGCCCGGCCGGCTCGCGGTGACGGTCTCGTAGACGTGGGCGAGCGCCGGCCCGGTGATCGTGCGGTGGCCGAGGTAGTTGGCAAACTCGCAGAACTGGTTGATGACGACGGTGTTGGGGTCCTTGTCGAGTTCGATGCAGGCGTCGTAGATCTCCTTGACGTTCGACTCGGTGCCCGGCGTGCGGATGATGTCGGTCGACGGGTCGAGGGTCCACCGGTCGAGCCAGTCGAAGCGCTCCTTGCTCATACCGGCCGGGAGCACCGCCACGCCGTGGCTCTCCATGATCCGGCTGATCGCCACGCCGCCACGGGCGTAGTTGCCGGTCGACGGCCAGATCGCCCGGTGCACGGTCGGGTCGAAGCTGCCGGTGACGATCCGGGGCGCGAGGCAGGCGTAGGCCGCCAACACCTTGTGGGCGGTGATCATCGGGAAGCGGTCGCCCAGGGCGAGCACGATCCGAGCCGGCACGCCGGTCAGCTCGGAGGGCAACTCGAGGTGGTCGGGCACGTCGGTGAAGCCCGGCCGCTGCCACTGGTTGTACCAGTGGACGCGGAACAGGTTGCGGGCGTCGGGCACGTCGTGGTCGACGCCCTCGAGCACCTCGACGATCTTCGGGTCGATCGTCGACGGGTCGCGCAGCTCGGCGAAGGTCGGCAGCCGGATGCCGGCGTCGCGGAACCGTTCGACCGAGTGGTCGCGAGCGGCCGGGTCGAGCAGGTCGGTGGCGAGGGCGACGTCCGGGGCGGCGGGAGCGGTGCTGGTGAGGGCGTCGGGATCGGAGATCGGCGGCATCCGGTGCACGGTAGCCGGGGCGCGGAATCGCCGGGTCCCAGGGGTTAGGGTGGCGGACGTGACGCTCGGCGCACCCGCCGAGACGTGTCGGGCGATTTCGAGACGGGGCAACCGTGGTCAGATTCGATGAGCAGGCCAAGCGCGAGGGACGGAAGTACGTCGAGGACCGGCGCGGGCAGGGTGGCCGGCGTCGCTCGGGCGGCGGCATCTCGCTGGGCAAGGCGGGCGGCGGCGTCGGCGGCATCCTGATCGTGATCCTCGGGCTGATCTTCGGCGTCGATCTCAGCGGTGGCGGCGGCGGTGGCGGCGGGTTCGCGATCGACTCGACGAGCTTCGACACCGAGGCCCCGGTCGACGCCGGCTCGAGCGGCGTGGTCGACCCCGACGCCGAGACGATCGAGTATCTCGGCGCTCTCATGGACGACACCCAGGACGTCTGGGCCGAGATCTTCGACGGGGCCGGTCTCAACTACGAGTTCACCACGATCGTCGTGTTCGACGGATCGGTCGACACGGGCTGCGGCCCCGCCACCTCGGCGGTCGGGCCCTTCTACTGCCCGGCGCCCGGCGACAACAAGGTCTACATCGACCTGTCGTTCTTCGACGAGCTGAAGCGTCGCTTCGGCGCTCCCGGCGACTTCGCCCAGGCCTATGTGATCGCCCACGAGGTCGGGCACCACATCCAGTCGGTCGCCGGGATCAGCGATCAGGTGCGCCGGCTCAAGAGTGAGCAGCCGTCGGCCGCGAACGAGCTGTCGGTCCGTCAGGAGCTCCAGGCCGACTGCTTCGCCGGCGTGTGGGCCCACTCCGCTGCCGAGCGGACCAACTCCGACGGCACCGCGATCATCGAGATGGGCGACCTGCAGGAAGGGCTGCGGGCCGCCGAGGCGGTCGGCGACGACTCGATCGCCGAGATGATGGGCGGCCAGTCGAATCCCCACAACTGGACCCACGGGTCGGCCGAGGCCCGCCAGACCTGGTTCCTCACCGGCTACGAGACCGGCAACCCCGAGGCCTGCGACACCTTCTCGGTCAGCGCCGAGGACGTCGGCCTCTGATCGAGCGCCGCCGTCCGTGAGCGAGATGATGCGAACGGCCCGACCTGGGACGACGCACTCACGGCGATCGCTACCGGGCCGATCGAACACCCATGCAGTGGATCGGAACTCTCGGGTATCTGGCGGCCGCCGCCCTCTGGTCGGCGACCCACGTGACGCTCACCCTCGCCGCGCTCATCCTGTTGGTCTGGTTGCTGGTCATCCGGCGCTTCGAAGCCAGGCTGGTGCCGAACGAGGGCCCGTGGAACGAGCCGGGCACGCTTCGCCTCGCCTTCACGGTGCTGCCGACCCTGTCGATCGGGCTGACGCTGTTCGCCCCGCTCTACGCCTCGTGGGCGCTCCTGCCCTGATTGTCCGCCGCCTCGGCGAAGGTGCGCACGACGCGGGCCGGTGACCCGACGGCCAGGCAGCGATCCGGCAGGTCGTCGGTGACGATCGAGCCGGCACCGACCGCGACGCCGCAGCCGATCGTCACGCCGGGCAAGACCACCACGTTGGCGCCGAGCCACGAACCCTGCCCGATCCGCACGGGCCGCTCCGGCGCGCTCTGGCGGCCGATCGGCAGCGTCGGGTCGGCCGTCGAGTGGTTCTGGTCGGTGACGTAGACGTTCGGCCCGAAGAAGACGTCGTCCTCGATCACCACCTCGAGGTGGCCGACGATGCTCGAGTAGCGGCCGATCAGGCACCGAGCGCCGATCTCGACGATGCGGTCGCTGATCAACGGCTGCCCCGGCGCCATCCCGGCGCTGATCGACGCGTGGGGGCCGATCAGGGTGTCGGGCCCGATCCGGATCGCCGACTCGCCATAGAGGGCGGCGGGCGGGAAGCACAGGACCGCCCCCTCGCCGAACGCGGCGAACCGGTCGGCCCGCCGGCTGCCCGCACAGATCGACGCCCGCGTCATCAACCACTCGTGGGCCGCCCCGATCAGGTCGGCCCGGAGCGCGTAGGGATGGAGGTTGCGGAGCGACGCCATCAGGTGTGCCCGCCTCAGTCGGCGCTGAGGGCGACGGCGATCCCGGCGGCGACCGAGGCGTTGTGCTCGGCGAGGGCGAGGTTGGTGGGCACGCTGTCGCCGTCGGTGGCCGCCGCCAACGCTGCGAGCACGGCGGGGGTGACCGCCGGGCCGGTCACGCCGGCCTCCTCGGCGGCGAGGAGGGCGGTGTCGACTGCCGCTGCGAGCGGCGCGGGTGCCAGGGCGTGGGCCTCGGGCACCGGGGCGACCACGAGGATGCCGCCACCGCCGAGGCGCCAGTGGGCGCGAGCGATCGCCGCCACCTCGGCTGCGCTGTCCACCCGGTGCGGCACGGGGAGCCCGCTCGAGCGGGCGTGGAAGGCCGGGAACTCGTCGCAGCGCCATCCGAGGACCGGGACGCTGTCCGACTCGAGCCGCTCGAGCGTGGCGGCCAGGTCGAGGAAGATCTTCGCGCCGGCCGACACGGTCACGACCGGCCACCGGGCGATGGCGCCGAGGTCGGCGCTGATGTCGCCCGTCTCGGCCCAGCCGCGGTGCACGCCGCCGATGCCGCCGGTGGCGAAGACCTCGATCCCGGCCGATGCGGCGAGGGTGACCGACGCCGACACGGTGGTGGCGCCGTAGTCCCAGCCCTGGGCGGCGGCGACCGGCAGGTCGCGAGCGGCCACCTTGCGGGCGGGACCGCAGATCCGTTCGGCGTCGACGTCGAGGTCGACGCCGACGGTCGGCACCCCGTCGAGGACGGCGGTGAGGGCCGGTTCGGCGCCCCCGTCGCGCACGGCGGCGACACACCGGTCGAGGGCCTCCCGGTTCGCCGGCGACGGCAGTCCGAGGTGGCTGAAGATGGTGGATTCGAGGGCGACGCGGGGACGGTTCGGGGCGGTCACCGGGTCAGTGTGCCAGCAACGGTCAGTCGGCGGCGTCGTGGAGGACCCACTCGACCCCGTCGGGCGTGTCGCGCACCTCGATGCCGATCGCGGCGAGTTCGTCGCGCAACAGGTCGCTGAGGTCGTACCGCTTCTCCTCCCGGACTGCGGTGCGGAGGGCGAGCACGACGCCGACGACCGGTGCGATCACGTCGCGAGGATCGCGCAGCCCGTCGGTGGCAGCCGTCCCCAGTCGCACGATCATCGAGCGCAGCGCCGTGCGAGCCTGGCGCATGTCGGCGTTGAGGCCGGTGTCGGCCGACCAGTCGAGGATGGCCTGTTCGAGGTCGAGCGTGGCCCGAACGCAGCCGTCGGCGTCGCCGGCCGCCAGCGACGCGTCGAAGGCGGACTCGAGGTTGCGCACGACGGCCCCCAGGGTCGAGGCCTCGCCGTCTCCGGACCCATCCGGCGCCACAGGGTCGGGGGCACTCGGGTCGGGGGCACTCGGCTCGGTGACGCCCGCCGGAGCGTCGCCGAGGGGCGTGGCGCCGCTCGATCGCCCTGCGGCGCGGAGCACGTCGATCGGCACCGTCTCTCCCGCGGGGATCTCGACCGACTCGCCGTCGCAGCGGAGGGTGAGCACGCCCTTGCCGAAGACCTCGGCCCGATCGTGGTCGAGGTCGAGGACGACCCCGGTGTGTTCGTCGATCCCGAGGATGAAGGTGCCCTCGGGCAGCTCCGGCTCGATGCGGGCCAGCCGTGTCTCGCCCAGGTAGCACTTGGAGGTGTCGTGGGTCTGCCCCTCGTTGTTGTCGTAGTGGGGGATCACGCTGACCGGGAGGTCGAAGGCGCTGAGGAGGTCGAGGCCGTCGAGCCAGAACGGGTCGGCGCCGACCTTGTAGACCTCGTAGACCGGCACGGTCTTCACGCCGAGCGTGAGGGCGGCGGCGCTGGAGAACACCACCGCTCCCCCGGTCTCGAGCTTCTCGGCCAGCGCCGCTGGCACCGCGGTGCCGTGCCACTGGCGGAGGGTGAAGCTCGGACTGCCCGGTCCGGCGAAGACCCAGTCGGCACCGCGGATCGCGGCGACCGCTCGTTCGACCGCCACCGTGTCGCCGGTGTCGCTCCGCCCGAGCCCGGAGGCCCGCACCTCGTGGCCGATCGTCTGGTCGAAGTACTGCAGCGTGCGCTCGACCAGCTCGCGGCGGTTCTCCTGGAACGAGAACGGCGTCTCGAGCATCACGGCGTCGATCGGTCCGTCGCCGAGTCGGTCGAAGACCGCCCGGTGGGGCTTGATCATCGTCGGGGCGGTCTCCCCCGACCCCATCAACACGAGCAGTCGCGGGCGCGTCGTCGCAGGCACTCGGCGAACCGTAGCCAAGCCGGACCGGTCGCGGAGAACCCCATCGGGAAGGTCGCCCGTCCCCACTAGGGTCGGCGGATGGCCGCTCCCGCCGACCCGATTGCCCCCATCACGTTCGTCGCCTCCGACATGGACGGCACGCTGCTCTCGCCCGAGCGGGTGATCCACCCGGTGACCGCCGAGGTGGTCAGGCGGGCCGCCGGCGCCGGGCTCACCTTCGTGGTTGCCACCGGCCGCAACCACTGGAGCGCCGCCGATCTCCTGGTCGACGCCGGCCTCGACGACGGCTCGGTGCCGTTCGCCCTGTGTTCCAACGGCGCCACCCTGTTCGACGTCACCCGGGGCGAGGTCGTCGAGCGCACCTCCCTGCCGACCGACGAGCTGACCGAGTTCGTCGCCGCCCTCGAGCGCAACGTGCCGGGCATCGTGTTCGCGTGGGAGACCGCGGAGAGCCGCTACGACTCCCCCGCCTTCCGCGCCGCCCGCGAGGCGACCGTGCCGGAGGAGGACAACCCCTGGCCGATCGGCGAGGTCGACATTCGCACCGCGGAGGTGGTGAAGCTCCTGGTGGGCCACACCGAACTGATCGCCACCGACCTGCTCGACGAGCTCGCCGACCACATCCCGGCGACGATCAGCGCGTCGACCTCCGGCGCGAGCTTCGTCGAGGTGACCCACGCGGCGGCCAACAAGGGAGCCGCGGTCGAGGCCCTCTGCGCCCGGCTCGGCGTCGACCGGTCGGCCACCGCGGCGTTCGGCGACCACACCAACGACCTCGAGATGCTCCGCTGGGTCGGTCGGGGCTACGTGATGGCCAACGCCCATCCCCGGGCGTTCGACGCCTCGCCGTTGCGAGCCCCGCACCACGCCGAGCACGGCGTGGCCAGGGTCATCGCCGAACTCGCCGGCGTCGACTTCCCGGGCTGAGCCGGTCGAGCGCAGTGCTCAGCGCACGCCGGACTCCACCCGGCGGCCTGGCAGCACCTGGTCGAGACACGCCGCCAGGGTGCCTCGCTCGTCGGCCGGCAGGTTGGGGAAGCTGAACGCCTTCTTCGTGCCGTCGGTCAGCCAGAACTCACAGACCGTGACCCGCATTCGATAGTGGGTCGTGCCGTTGTAGCCGTAGCTCACGTCCTCCCGCACCACGAACCGGTCGACGAGGTCGATCGAGAACCGCTGCTTCGCCCACACCAGGTCACGCCCCACCGTGTGGATCTCGGGATTGCGTCGCTTCGTCCAGTCGTAGACGACGGGGATCAACCAGACGAGCCCGATGGTGAGCGCCCCGAGGCCGAGGAACATCGGCATCTCCTCCGGGCGCTCGGCCATGTAGGCGGCGAACGCTCCGAACCCACACAGCGCGCCGACGGCGAGCCCGATCCAGAGCACCCAGCGCCGGGAGCTGCGGGACGTGTCGCGTGCCCAGATCAGATAGGTCGGTTGCCCGTTGGTCTCCATCGCCCCTCCTGCGATGCCAGTTCCGCCGCCCGGTCAGGCCGCCGCTGGTTCAGGCGGGCAACTTCTCGGCCGCGCCCGCCAGCCGGGCCACGAAGTCGGCCGCCTGGTCGGCGATGCGGTCACGCCGGATCGACTGGCCGCCGATCACCGTGCCGCCGAGGCGCTGTTCGACGAGGGCGGTGAGCTTCTCGAGCGTCTTGCCCTTCTCCAGGGCGTAGGTCACGTAGACGGCCACCTGCTTGCCCTCGAGCACCGGCAGCTTGCTCAGCCGACCGGACCCACCGGGGCGCTGACCGAAGAAGAACAGCCCGTCGACCCAGGTGCCCAACACGACGAGGTCGGCATCGGAGAGGGCCTGCAGGTCGATGGCCTTGGTGGAGCAGGCCACGGTCTCGATGCCGTCGGCGGTGAGACCCGCCGCGATCAGCTCGCCGGCCTTGCGGGTGTTGCCGGTGAGGCTCTCGTAGATGACGATGGCCTTCATTGGGGGATCCTCCAGGTCAGCCGGGGCGCGAACGGTCGACGGTGGAGGCTAGCGCATGGCTAGCTTGGGTGCGGTGAAGCGTCCCCCGTCGCCGACCTCGCCCCACGCCAAGACGCGCACCAGGGACCTGCCCCGCGACGACTATCTGGCGGTCGAGGCGCTCGGCGCCATCAAGATCGACGATCCGACCGACGAACGCATCGAGG
>JBPEXC010000426.1:0-12558 GCA_052032035.1 Acidimicrobiales bacterium
CCCCGCGATCGCGCCGCCAGCCACTGGTCGAGCTTCCTGCTCCACATCTATCCGGTGAAGGTGCGACGGGCCGAACTCGGGTTCAAGTACTCCTGGTACCTCGGCGTGATCTCGACCGTGCTGTTCGGCGGTCTGATCCTGTCGGGCATCTACCTGATGTTCTTCTACGTGCCGTCGCCCAACTCGGCCTACGGCAACATCCAGACGATCCAGACCGAGGTGGCGTTCGGGCAGTACGTGCGCAACGTGCACCGGTGGTCGGCCCACCTGATGGTGCTCGCGGTCGCCGCCCACATGGCCAAGGTGTTCTACCGGGGGGCCTACAAGCCGCCCCGAGAGTTCAACTGGGTGATCGGGGTGGTGCTGCTGCTGCTCACGCTGCTGATGAGCTTCACCGGCTACCTGCTGCCGTGGGATCAGCTTGCCTTCTGGGCGGTCACGGTCGGTTCGGAGATGGCCGGCTACTCGCCCTTCGTCGGTGAGGAGGTGCAGGGGCTCCTGATGGGCGGTGAGACCGTCGGCTCGTCGACACTGCTGCGGTTCTACGTGCTCCACGTGGCGGTGCTCCCGTCCGCCCTGATCTTCACCCTGATGATCCACCTCTGGCGCTGGCGCAAGGACTCGATGCTCGAGGTCGACCGCGACGAACCCGACGCCCCGATCGATGTGGAGATCGAACGATGACGGCAACCGATCCGACCCGACGCGCGAGCCGACCGCTTCCGGGCGAGACCCCGGTCCGGCTGTCGGGTTCGCCGACGGTGACCGAGGGCCGCCGGGTGCTCGGCATGGTGCCCGGCACCCCCGCCGCGGGTGTTCGCAAGGACCCGGCCGACGACGACATGGTGATGGTGTGGCCGCACCTGCTGGTCCGCCACGCGGTGGCCGCCCTGTCGGTGGTCGTGCTCGTGCTCGTGATCGCGGTGTTCATCGACGCCCCGCTCCGGGCCGTCGCCAACCCGACGGTCACCCCCAACCCCGAGAAGGCGCCGTGGTACTTCGCGGCGCTCCAGGAGCTGTTGGCCCACTTCCATCCCCTGATCGCCGGCGTGTTGGTGCCCGGTGGGATCCTGCTCGGTCTCGTCGCCCTGCCGTACGTCGATCGCAGCCTCTACCTGCAGGCCCGCCACCGTCGGGTGGCCGTCACCACCTTCACCGTCTTCCTCGTCGGGTTCGTGATCCTCACCCTGATCGGGTTCGCCTTCCGCGGTCCGAACTGGGGCTGGGTCTGGCCCTGGCAGGAATGGCACGGCGAGTTCTAGGAGCGTTCGATGACCGACTTCCTCTCACGACGCAAGGCGCTGGTGCGGATCTGGCAGGCCGGTGCCGGCCTGATCGCCGCCGCCTTCGCCCTCACCAGCTGGGATCTGCTGCAGCCGCTGCCGACGAGCGGGTTCGGCGGCAAGGTTCGCACGATCAAGCCCGACGCCGTGCCCGAGACCGGGGTGGTCGAGGTGCCGGCGGCCCGCTCCTACCTCACCCGGGTCAACGGTGAGGTGGTGGCGATCTCGGAGAAGTGCACCCACCTCGGTTGCCGGGTGCCGTTCTGCGACACCTCGGGGCAGTTCGAGTGCCCGTGTCACGGGTCGGTGTTCAACCGGGCCGGGGACTACATCGCCGGCCCGGCACCGCGAGGCATGGACGTCTATCCCACCGAGGTGGGCGACGACGGGCTGCTCTACATCGACACCGGGTCGAAGATCGACGGCGGCGAGCCCGGCAACCTCCAGATCGACGAGCCGGCCAAGGGCCCGTCGTGCGCGACGGAAGGGGGCCACTGATGGCCTACGACGCGGATCCGGAGCTCGAGGCGTCGACCAACCGGGTGATGATGGTCGGGGCCGGCCTGATGCTGCTGGCCGCCCTGACGTTCCCGCTCTACCGGTTCGTCGAGCCGACCAATCGCGACGACGCTCGTCAGACCCAGCTCGAGTCGTTGGCGTCGACCGGGGAGGAGCTGTTCAACCTGAACTGTTCGTCGTGCCACGGCCTCAACGGCGAGGGCGGCATCGGTCCGGCGCTCAACTCCCAGCAGTTCCTCCAGGCGGCCACCGACGAGCAGATCGAGCTGTTGATCGCCGTCGGGGTGCCCGGCTCGCAGATGAGCGCCTACTCCCAGGACTTCTCGGGGCCGCTCACCTCGCAACAGATCAAGGCGTTGCGCGTGTTCATCCGCTCGTGGGAGGACACCGCCCCCGACAACCCCGACTGGAGGGATGGCCAGCCCTGAGCGGTGGGAGTCAGCCCTGAGTCGGGCGACCCACGGGGCCGTGAGCGCTTCTTCCCGTCGCCTCAAGCGTCGGCGGACATCGCCGAGACTCACGAGGTGCGACGACTTCGACGCCGTGTGAGCGGGCTGGCGATCAGTGTGCGCCTGGCCGCGCTCGTGCTGGTGCCGCTGCTCGGCATGACGACCTTCGGCACCGCTCAGGCGGTCGACGCCTACGAGGAGGCCGCTGCCGCTCGCACGATGCGCGACCAGGCCCAGCTGGTGGCGCTGCTGTCGATCTCGTCGGCCCACCTCGAGCAGGAGCTCGACAGTCTCAACGGCATCGTCGAGGCCCAGGCGTTCGGGTTCGACTTCGAGCTGGTGTCGACGGCGCTCGGCTACGACTTCCTGTCGAGCCTGTCGGTCTCCCAGGCCGACACCGACGCCGGGCTCGCCGCGCTGGCGTCGGTCGACCCGGCCAACTGGGCCGACCCGGACGCGGTGGCCGAGGTGGTGGCCTTCGCCGACGATCTGGCCGTCATCCGGGCCGAGTCGGTCGAGGGCCGGCTGACCCGTGCCGACGTGAGCGAGATCACCGCCGAGCTGCGCGATGCGATGTCGCGAGCGATCGAGGCCCAGACCCGCCGGCTCGACGCCGCCCGGGACCAGGTTGAGGTGTCGCCGGAGCTGTCGGCGTTGCTCGACGCCGCCGAACGAGCGGAGCGCGTCGCCTCTGCGGCCCGCGACGATCGTCGGGCGCTGTCGGCCTACCTGCTGCCGGCCCTGGACGCCGACGGGGCATCCGACCAGAGCCGACGCGATGCGCTCGTCCGCGCCGCCCACGACTTCGACCGTCACCTCGCCGCCCTGCTCGCCACCGACGTACCGGCGATCACCGACCATCTCGAACACGACCTGGCCGGCAACGATCTCGTCGACTTCGAGGCGCTGCGGCAGGCGGCGCTCAGCGGTGAGACGCCGCCGTTCGCGACCTACGACAACTTCGCCGAGCTGTCCCAGGTCGGCCTCGTGCTCTTCGTGCGCGGCTTCGCCCGCATCGACCAATTCGCCTCCCTCAACGTCGAATCGGCGACGCTGGTGTCGGAGCAGACCGCCGCCCTCGAGGAGGCGGCGGCCGCCGCCTTCGTGACGAGCGTGGTGATCGCCTCGGTGTTGGCGGTCGGCACGGCGCTGTTGGGGTTCGTGATCCTGCGGTCGATCGCCGTCCCGCTGCGCACCCTCGAGCGTCGAGCCCGCGCGATCACCGAGGGCGACCTGGAGCCGCCGGCATCGGCCACCGGCGGGCCCCGCGACCTGCGCTCGATCGACGAGGCGATGGACCGGATGACCGCCGACCTGTCGACGCTGTCGCGTCAGACCGAGGCGCTGGCCGCCGGCCGGCTCGACGACGAGGTGCTGACCGAGACCGTCGTCGGCCCGATCGGCGCCTCGGTCCACGGCTCGCTCAACCGTCTGCGCCGCATGACGGCGCGTCTGGAACACGAGGCGAACCACGACCGCCTCACCGGGCTGCCCAACCGGGCCGCCCTGCTCCAGCTCCTCGATCGTTGCCTCACCGGCGCCGTCGACCAGCGGGTCGCGCTCGGCGCCGCCATGTTCGACCTCGACGGGTTCAAGCAGGCCAACGACGTGCTCGGCCATCCCATCGGCGACGAGATCCTGGTGGCGGTCGCCCGCCGGTTCGAGGCGGTCGCCGGGCCGGCGTTCATCGCCCGGCTGGGCGGCGACGAGTTCATGGCGGTGGTGGTGGCCGACGAGTCCGGCGACATCGACGACGACCCGGTCGAGCTGTCCCGACGGCTCGTCGCCGCCCTCGACACCCCGATCGCGACGTCGAGTGGCCCGGTCCCGATCTCGGCGGGAGCCGGAGTGGTCGTCGCCTCGGCCGACGACTGGCTCGCCCCCACCGAGGTGCTGCGCCGGGTCGACCTCGCGCTCTACCAGGCGAAGTCGCAGGGCAGTGGCGAGGTCGTCGCCTTCGACCAGACCCTGCACGACTCGTTGCTCCACTCCGCTCGGGTGCAGGGCGAGATCCGCCGGGCGCTGGCCAACGACGAGTTCGAACTCCACCTCCAGGCCGTCGTCGACGCCACCACCCATCGGGTTGGCGGGTTCGAGGCATTGCTGCGCTGGCATCCGCCAGAGGGAGAGCCGATCTCACCCGGCATCTTCATCCCGGTCGCCGAGCAGACCGACCTGATCATCGACATCGACCGGTGGGTGCTGGCCCGTGGCGCCGAGTTGCTCGGCCGCTGGGCCACCGATCCGGCGACCGCCCACTTCAGTCTGTCGATCAACATCTCGGGCCGCCACGTGTCGAGCCCCGATCTGGTCAGCGCCGTCGCCGCCGAGGTCGAGCGCCACGGGTTCGACCCGTCCCGCCTGGTGATCGAGGTGACCGAGAGCCAGATCATCCCGAGCCTCGACCGGGCGGAGCGGGTGCTGCGGCAACTGGCCGAGCTCGGCGTGAAGCTCGCCATCGACGACTTCGGCACGGGCTACGCGTCGGTTGCCCACCTGCGCCACATCCGCTTCGACCGGCTCAAGATCGATCGCACCTTCCTGCTCGCCCTCGAGGACGAGACCGAACGCTCACTGGCCAACCTGCTCGTGTCGTTGGGGCGCGACCTGCGGCTCGAGGTCGTGGCCGAAGGGGTGGAGACCCAGCAGCAGGTCGACTGGGCCAGCGAGGCGGGCTGCACCCATCTGCAGGGCTACCGGTTCTCGAAGCCGGCGCCGGTCGACACCGCGGTGCGACTCGCCATCGGCGGCCTCGCCTCCGCCGGTTGAGCAACCCGCCGGACGCAGATCCGGCGGCGTGTCACAATCGACCGGGTGACGAACCCGCCACCGCCATCCGCCCACGATCGCGCCGGGTGGTACCCCGACCCGTGGGGCATGGCGGCGTGGCGTTGGTGGGACGGCGCCGGCTGGACCGCCCATCTCCACCAGCCCGCGTCCGGGATGGCAGCCGCCGGTCCGAGCGGTCGGCCCCGGTTGCCGGCGTGGCTCAGCGTGCCGGTGGTGATCTGTCTGCCGCTGATGGGGTTGATGGTGCTCTTCAGCGCCATCACCGCGCCGATCGCGGTCACCCTCGGCCTCGTGCCGCTGGCGATCGTGGCGCCCGTGCTGTTGTGGCTCGATCGTGTCGAGCCGGAGCCGCGCCCGGCGAAGGTGCACGCCTTCCTGTGGGGCGTCGGCGTCGCAGGGTTCACCGCGGTGGTGATCAACTCCCTGGTGGCGGTCGCGCTCGGTGAGACGGCCGCCGCGGTGGTGTCGGCGCCGGTGGTGGAGGAGGCCGGCAAAGCGCTCGCGATCGTGTGGGCGATCCGACGGGCCGAGGTCGACAGCGTGATGGACGGTGTCGTCTACGCCGGCTGGGCGGCCTTGGGGTTCGCCGTGGTCGAGGACATGTTCTACTTCGCCACCGCCGGCGACTACCTGGTCCAGACCTTCGTCGTGCGGGCGCTGCTGTCGCCCTTCGCCCACCCGCTGTTCACCGTCTGGACGGGGCTCGCCCTCGGTCGCACCGTCGAGAACGCGTCGCCCCGCCTCGGGGCGATCTGGGGCTACGCCGTGGCCGTGGCCCTCCACGCCGCCTGGAACGGCTCGCTCGCCGCCGCCGAGGCGACCGACGAGAACCTGATCGTGGCGGTGGCCGCCCTCGGGTTCGTCGTCCTGTTCTTCCTGGGCAGCTTCCTGCTCTACCGGGCCCGACGCCACGAGCAGGAGCGGTTCGTGGCGTGGGTGCCGCACCTGGTGCAGCGGCACGGCATCGACCCGGCGGTCGTCGCCAGCTTCTCGTCGTGGTCGACGATGCTGGCGGCCCGCAAGCGGCTGTCGGGGCCCGACCGCCGGCGCTTCGACGCCCTCCACATCGGCCTCGCCCGCCTCGCGTCGCTCCACGCCAACGCGGCGGCCCGGGGGACCCACGCCGACGGCGCCGAGGAGGCCCGCCTGGTGGAACTCCTGCGTACCGGGCTCACCCGCTCCTGACGGTGACAGCGCAGCGTGTCCCCCGATGGGTCGACGGGGCCACGACCAGAGCAATTCTTCCCGTGGAGGCCCACCACGGCGCGTGAGTAGTCTCACCCGCAGCGGGCAGAGAGAGAACCGAATCTTCGAGTTGTGGAAGGCGGGTTGTGCACATGCGCAATCGACGACGCGCGGCGGGCATTGCCCTGTCGCTCGGCATGGCGGCGACGGCGTTCGGCGCCGCGCCGGTGGAAGGACAGCAGGCGAACGCCGGCGCGTGGGGTGGCTTCTCGCCGCGCACGATGTCGGCCGTGAGCCAGTACGGGAACCCGGTTCCCCGCCCGGCGTGGGCGGCGGCGGTCGTGGCCTCCGACAACGGTGGGTACGACGTCGTGGTCAACAACCACGCGACCAACACCGGCGTGTGGCAGGACCTCGGACTCGGTTCGGAGACATACAGCGAGGTGCCCCAGAGCGGCACGGCGCAGGTGAACCGGTTCTCGGCCTTCGGGCCGATCGCCAAGCCGGTGCACGACACCCACGGCATGCGGGTGGCCGACTTCGACAACGACGGCGACCAGGACCTGATCGAGGTCGTCGGCAGCCCGGCCGACAGCGACGACACCGAGAACCGCTACTGGCGCAACGACCCGGATCCGGCCACCGGTGAGAACCGCTACACCCTCGTCTCGGTCGGCGCCGCCTTCGAGCTCGAGGAGCAGCGCGGTCGCGGCGGCGTGCCCTTCGACTTCAACGGCGACGGCGTCCTCGACTTCATGGTCGGTGGCGTGCAGGACACCGACCCGCCCGCCGGTCAGCGAGCCGTGATGCTCCAGGGTGCCCTCGGCGGCACCGGCGTCACCTACTCGACGGTCGCCGGCTCGAACGGCACCGACCAGCTCGGCGGGGCCTTCATGAACTCGGCCACCGTGACCGACTACGGGCCCGGCACCTCGCCGCAGGCCCTCCAGCTCAACTCGGTGTGGCTCGCCCCCGGTGCGGTGGAGCGAGCGGCCTCGTTCAGCTTCGTCGACCGCCCGCTCGTGTCGGTCAGCAAGGCCCGTGACTGGCTCTACGGCGACTTCGACGGCGATCTGCTGCCGGAGGTGATCGTCCTGCGGGTCGATCAGCACACCAGCGGCACGCCGCTGGCGGCCCAGTACTTCGACATCTCGTCGACGGGCGTCTACAGCGCCAAGTCGGGCCTCCCGGCAGGCGTGACCGACTGCGCGGCGGGCACGGCCGGCGACTTCGACAACGACGGCGACCTCGACGCCTTCCTCGGCTGCACGATGCCGGGCGACAGCGGTCCCGACCACAAGCTCCTGATCAACAACGGCAACGGCACGTTCTCGCTGTCGAGCTCGAACGCCCAGCCCGGGCCCTACCAGGTGCTCGGCATGGGCGGCGCCACCGAGAACGAGGCGTGGGCCGCCAACTGGTCCGAGAGCGTGGTCAACCTCGACACCGAGGGCGACGGCGACCTCGACGTCTACGTCGCCTACGGCTTCGAGGCCTCGACCGCAGCCGACCTGCTGATGGAGAACGCCGGCAGCGCCGGCAGCCACTGGCTCGAGATCGACCTCGTCGGCACGGCCGACGCCGACACCCCCGTCGGGGCCTCGGTCTACGTCGGCTCGGCGACCCACGGCTGGCAGGTCCGCCAGCTCGGCCACGCCTACCACAAGGGCAACGACGCCCTCACCGCCCACCTCGGGCTCGGCGACGACGCCGAGATCGCCCCGGTCGTCGTCACCTGGCCGAACGGTTCGGTCGAGGCGTTCGACGTCGCCAACGTGGATCGTCGGATCAGCCTCACCCAGGGCCAGGGTTCGCCCGTCGACATCTCGGTCGTCAACAGCGCCCCGGACCTCGGCGGTGAGCCGGAGCCCGAGCCCGAGCCGCAGCCCGGCACGACGCCGTTCGAGCGGATCGCCGCCATGGACGGTCTCAACGACGACCACGCCCGGGTGTTCCGCCTCTACTGGGCCTTCTTCGATCGGGCGCCCGACCAGCAGGGCTCGGAGTTCTGGGTCGGCCAGGTCGACCGCTGTCTGATCGACAGCGCCGGCTACGCCGTGCCCCGGTCCGACCTCCTCTTCGAGATCACCCGTCGCTTCGAGGACTCCGCCGAGTTCAAGCGCAAGTACGGCACGGATCTCTCCGATCTGGAGTTCCTGCAGATCGCCTACCAGAACGTCAACGGCCGTGGCCTCGACGCCGGCGGTCGCGACTTCTGGCTCGGTCAGATGGCGAACGGCATGTCGCGGGCCGAGGTGATCCTGCGGATCAGCTACGAGCCCGAGTTCGTCGGCCGCACCCCGCTGCCGTCCGACGGCGTGACCGTCGCCGCCTGCGACCCGGGTCGGGCCTTCCGGACCTTCCCGAACTGATCCGACCCCGACGGGTCGAACGAACCTGACAGCCGGCCTCGGCTCGGAGCGGAAACCAGTCTCCGAGCCGGGGTCGGCAGTCGCTATCGTTCGGGCCATGTCCGCCCCCGGAGCACCGACCTCGCCGCCCAACCTGTCGCTGAGCGACGCCTGGGCGATGCTCAGCGACGATCCGTCGACGGTGCTGATCGACGTCCGCACGAGTGCGGAGTGGAACTTCGTCGGGGTGCCCGACCTGTCCTCGGTCGGCAAGCAGACCCGCCTCGTCGAGTGGATCGACTACCCCCACGGGCGCCCGAACCCTCGGTTCGTCGAGCAAGCCCTCGACGGGGTGGGCGACGACGCCCCGATCCTGGTCGTCTGCCGCTCCGGGGCGCGCTCGGCGGCGGCGGGCGCCGCCCTCCTCGCCGCCGGTCGCGCCGAGGTCCACAACGTCGTCGCCGGTTTCGAGGGTGACCTCGACGCCGCCGGCCACCGCCACGGTGGCTGGAAGGACAGTCTGCCGTGGCGGCAGGGCTGAGGGGGAGGACACGATGAACGACGCGAACGCTCACGACGCCGCCCCTTCCACCGCTGCCGGCTGGGGGGAGGCCACCCGCCTCGTGCGTGGGGGCCTTGCCCGCTCCGGGTTCTCGGAGACCTCCGAGGCGCTGTACCTCAACGCCGGCTACGTCTACGACACGGCGGCCGAGGCCGAGGCGGCGTTCAGCGGTGACATCGATCGCTTCGTCTACTCGCGCTACGGCAACCCGACCGTCGAGATGTTCCAGGAGCGGCTGCGACTCCTCGAGGGCGCCGAGGCCTGCACGGCCACGGCGTCGGGCATGGCGGCGGTGTTCACCGCCCTCTTCAGCCCGCTGCGGGCCGGTCACAAGGTGGTGTCGTCGCGAGCGCTGTTCGGGTCGTGCCACGTGATCCTCACCGAGATCCTCCCCCGGTTCGGGGTGGAGACGATCCTGGTCGACGGCCCCGACCTCGCCCAGTGGGAGGCGGCGTTCGAGGGCGGCGCCCGGTTGGCGTTCTGCGAGACCCCGTCCAACCCGACCCTCGAACTGGTCGACATCGCCGCCGTGGCCGAGTTGGCCCACGCCGCCGGCGCCCAGCTCGTCGTCGACAACGTCTTCGCCACCCCGGTGCTCCAGAAGCCCCTCGAGCTCGGCGCCGACGTCGTGGTCTACTCGGCCACCAAGCACATCGACGGTCAGGGTCGGACGATGGGTGGCGCGGTGCTCGCCTCGCAGGAGTTCACCGACGACTACGTCATCCCCCACATCCGCCACACCGGGCCGACGCTCGCCCCCTTCAACGCCTGGACGATGCTCAAGGGGCTCGAGACGATCAAGCTCCGGGTCGAGGCCGCCAGCCGCAACGCCGAGCGCATCGCCGGGGTGCTGGCCGACGACCCGCGGGTCGAATCGGTCCGCTATCCGACGCACCCGAGCCACCCCCAGGCCGATCTGGCCACGCGGCAGATGGCGATGGGCAGCACGCTGGTCGCGTTCACCCCACACGGCGGCAAGGCCGCCGCCTTCGCCCTCCAGGATCGCCTCGGGGTGATCGACATCTCGAACAACCTGGGCGACACCAAGAGTCTGATGACCCACCCCGCCACCACCACCCACCGGCGACTCGGCCCCGAGGCCAGGGCCGAGGCGGGGATCGGCGAGGGATTGCTGCGGTTGTCGGTCGGCATCGAGGACATCGACGACCTCCTGGCCGACCTCGACCGAGCGCTGGGCTGAACAACCCGCGACGGTTGTGACCGAGGTCACAACCGGTCTGTGATCCGGGCAGCAGAGGCCTTCAGGCCCGCCGAGGGATGATGGGTCCCATCAACACAGCGGCGATGTGGGGCACGAACCTGAGTGTTCCCCCGGATCGCATGTGCAGGTGTGGCGAAGGAGGGAACGCCACGCCCGCACGCCGGCTCGGGTGATCGGAGGAGGGACCGACGCCCGGGCCGGTTCTGGTTTTCGGGCCGCAAACGGCTCGTGGTGGTGGCGTCAGCCGAGGTCGTAGGCGGTGCGGTCGGCGATCGTCCGCAGGGCGAAGCTCGACCGCAGGCTCGACACGTGGGGGAGCATCGCCAGGTGGGAGCGGTGCAGGGCCTCGTACTCGGCCACCCCCGCGACGGCCACCTCCACCAGATAGTCGAAGTTGCCGGCGAGCAGGTGGCAACTCCGGACCGCCGGGTGGGTGACGACGGCCGCCTCGAACGCGTCGAGCTTGCCCTCGTCCTGGCCGTCGAGGGAGATCTCGACGAAGACCCGGGTCGGGCGACCGACGGCCTGGGGGTCGAGCAGGGCCACGTAGCGATCGATCACGCCGGCCTCCTCGAGCGCCCGGACCCGGCGCAGGCAGGCGCTCGGCGACAGACCCACGTGGTCGGCGAGCTCGACGTTGGAGCGGCGTCCGTCGTCCTGCAGCAACCGCAGCAGCGCACGATCGATGTCATCCGGCCGAAACATACGCACGAGTATTGCGCGGTTCGGTGCTGTGATCGATGAATCGTGCGCACTCGGTCGCTCGCGGGCACGACAACGCAAGCGGGCTGCGCGTCCGGTTTCGTACCGTCCCCCCATGAAGATCGGCGTGCCCACGGAAATCAAGGTCCTCGAGCGACGGGTCGGGCTCACGCCCGGCGGTGTGCGGGAGTACGTGGCGCACGGCCACACCGTGGTCGTGCAGTCCGGGGCCGGGCTCGGCATCGGCGCCGACGACGCGGCCTACGAGGCCGCCGGGGCCACGATCGCGCCCGACGCTGCCTCGGTGTTCGCCGCCGCCGACATGATCGTCAAGGTGAAGGAACCGCAGGCGTCGGAGCGGGCCATGCTCGAGCCCCGCCACCTCCTGTTCACCTACCTCCACCTCGCCCCCGATCCCGAGCAGACCGACGACCTGTTGGCGTCGGGGGCCACCTGCGTCGCCTACGAGACGATCACCGACGCCAGGGGCGGACTGCCACTCCTCGCCCCGATGTCGAAGGTCGCCGGCCGGTTGGCCGTGCAGGCCGGTGCCCATGCGCTCGAGAGCCCGCAGGGCGGCGCCGGGGTGCTGCTCGGGGGCGTCGCCGGCGTGGCGCCGGCCAAGGTCACCGTGATCGGCGGCGGGGTGGTCGGTCGCAACGCGATCGAGATGGCGGTCGGGCTCGGTGCCGACGTGACCGTGCTCGATCGGGACGCCGGCGTGCTCGATGCCCTGTCGCACCGGTTCGGGCCGGCGCTGCGGACGATCTACTCGACGACCGACACCCTCGAGCGCTACGTCGTCGACGCCGACCTGGTGGTCGGTGCGGTGCTGGTGCCCGGCGCCCGTGCGCCGCGACTCGTCACCGCCGACCACGTGGCGGCGATGCGCCCGGGGTCGGTGCTGGTCGACGTGGCGATCGACCAGGGCGGTTGCTTCGAGACGTCGCGCCCGACCACCCATGCCGAACCGACCTACGTGGTCGACGGGGTGGTGCACTACTGCGTCGCCAACATGCCGGGCGCCGTGCCCCGGACCGCGACCGAGGCGCTGGTCAACGCCACCCTGCCGGTCGGTCTCCGACTCGCCGACCAGGGCCCGGCGGCCGCCCTCGCCGGCGACCCCCACCTGCTCGCCGGCCTCAACGTGGCCGCCGGGAAGTTGACCGAGGCCCACGTGGCCGAGGCGCTCGACCTGCCCTACACCGACCCGATCGACCTCATCGGCGCCCTGTGAGGGACCCGGGGGCGTTCTACGCTCCCACGGTGTGAGCCACCGTCACCTCGCCCTGCTGCGGGCCATCAACACCGGCCGTCGCCGGGTCACCAACGACGATCTGGTCGCCGCCTTCGCCGCCCTCGGGTTCGGGGGCGCCCGTGCGTATCAGGCGTCGGGCAACGTGCTGTTCGACGGCGGGGAGCTCGGCGCGCTCGAACTGCGCGATGCCCTGGAGGCGGGGCTCGGGGGCGAGCTCGGCTTCGAGGTCCCGGCGAT
>JBPEXC010000427.1:0-9112 GCA_052032035.1 Acidimicrobiales bacterium
GGGCACGGTCTCGGCGGTGGGCACGGTCTCGGCGGTGGGCACGGTCTCGGCGGTGGGCACGGTCTCGGCGGTGGGCACGGTCTCGGCGGTGGGCACGGTCTCGGCGACCGGGGCAGCCTCGGCGGTCGGCACGGTCTCGGGCTCGGGGTTCGGCTGGGTCGGGCCGTCGGTGACCGATCGGCGGTCGGGGGTGGCCTCCGATGCGACGGTCGTCAGATCGGCGAGCACCTTGTCGGGGTCGAGCGGCACGGCCTCGAGGTCGTCGTTGCGAGCCAGTCGCTCGAGGCCCGAGCGCACGGCGAAGACGTAGGTCTGACGAACGCCGTCGCCGTTGGAGGCGACGGTCTCCACCACTCGCTGGTCCTCGTCGAGACCCATCCACGAGCGGAAGGTCCGGACCGAGACCGCAGCGGGGTGGTCGCGCTTGTTGGCCTGCACGACGATGCCGGGATCGGTGTCGAGCCGAGCGAGCTCCTCCCGGAGCTCCTCCCAGAGGGCGAGCGACTCGACCATGCCCGTGGGCGAGGTGTCGGCGACGTAGATCACGACGTCGGCCTGGAGGAGGAGGGCGAGGCGACGCGACCGATCGTGGCCCGGCACGGTGAGCACCTGGGTGAGGATCGGGCGGCCGTTGTAGCGACCGCCGGCGTGCTCCATCCAGTCAAAGTAGACCGTGGTGCCGTCGGCGTCTTCCTCGGGGGTCTCGACCGGTCGGCCGAAGCCCTCGCCGAGCGCTCGAGCTGTGGTCGTCTTGCCGGCGGAGGCCGGGCCGTAGACGACGATGCGGATCACCACCGAGTGTTCGTCGGCGGTCGAGGTCGCAGGCCCGGGAGTGAGGTCGGTGTCGGCGTCGTGCATCGATCAGCCCTCGTCGGTCTCGGTGGCGAGCGTGCGGATCAGACTCCGCAGCGCCCGTCGTCGGGTCGGGGGTCGGGTGGGGGTGGCTGCCGGTGCGGTGGGGGTCGAGGGATCGGCCGCACGGGCGGCGGTCATCGGCTTCACCGGCGCAGGGGCAGCCGCCTGGGCGCGGAGGCTGTAGCGGAGCTGCGATGCCCGGCGGGCTCGGAGCTCGTCGAGTCGGGCCTGTCGGGCCGCATCGTCCTCGACGGGTCGGGAGGCGTCGTCGCGCCGACGCTGCGGAGTCGCCGGTTCGGACCCGAGGCCGGCGAGTCGCTTCCGTTCCAACTCGACCCGATAGTTGACCGGGCGGGGAGGTGCCGGGCTGGTCGGGGTCGGGGTTGCTGCGGGCGCAGGCGGTGCGGTCGCCGCAGGCGGTGCGGTCGGCGCAGGCGGTGCGGTCGGCGCAGGCGCTGGGGCCGCCGCAGGCGCTGGGGCCGCAGGCGCTGCCGGCGCAGTCGGGGGTTTCGGCGTCGCGGTTGCGGCCGGTGTCGTGGTTGCGGCCGGCGCGGTCGGGGTGGGCGCCACCGACGGGGTCGTGCCGATCGGGACCAGGGGCCCGAGATCGTCGTAGCGGGGGAGCGATCGGGCCGCTTCCTCGCCGTCGAGTTGGGGCGATGCTCGGCGCAACATGGCGTCGCCGACGAGGCCCTCGAGAGGTTCGGTCTGGAGCCGGTTGGCGGCGCCGATGCCCACAAGCGGCCGGCATGTCCAAGAGCCGTGGGGCGAGCGCAGGAGTCGGTGCACGATGCGCACGAGCACATCGCCGCCCTTCTCGGTCGAGGTCCGGACGGCGAGGCCGCCGTCGACCACGACCAGGTGGGAGATCTCACCGTCGACGTCGACCACCACCTCGCCGTAGAGATGGTGGCGTCCCGCCGCCTTGAGGAAGCGAGCCAGTCCGCCCGCCTCGATGGTGCCGCTCAGCGGCAGTGTGTCGCCCGGTTCGGTCACGGCGCAGTGGCCCCCACGGCCTCGACGAGGCCGCCGCGCACGATCGCGTCCTCGAGCGAGGCGAGGACCGTGCGCACCTTGTGGTGCAGCATCGCGAGGTTGCTCGTCGGGGTGGCCAGCACGATCAGCGCACCCACCGGCCCCACGGCGTAGATCACCACGTAGCCGCTGGTGCTGCGCACCACGATCTCGTGGAGTTGGCCGCGGCCGGTCAGTTCCGCGAGGCGTTCCCCGAGGCCGACCGACGACGCCACGATGGCGGCCGCCTGGCGACGCTCCTCGTTCGGGAAGTCGGCCGCCAGGGGGCGGCCGTCGAGTGACGCGACCAACGAGCCGGTCACCCCGTCGAGGTCGGCGGCGAGCGAGCGGAGTTGCTGCTCGATCCGCCGGCGCGCAACGGCGACCGGGTCGGTCGTCACGTGCAGTTCCGCCGTCATTGCACCTCCACCATGGAATCGGTCGACACGGGTGTGCCGACGCGGGCCGCCTCGATGGCGGCGTCGAAGTCGTCGAGCGGCTCGTCGTGTTCCTCGGGGAGCTCGTCGAGCATCATCAGCAGCAGGTCCACGATCGCGTCGCGGGTGGCCTCGGCGTCGACGACGTCGAAGCCGAGGTAGAGGGCGCCGGCCACCGGGATGGCCTGGCGCACCTGGTCGACGAGGTCGGGTCGGTCGGTCGCTCGGTTCACCGCCACCACCACGGGGGTGGGGAAGCGATCCTGGAAGTAGCGGCCGACCGACGCCGACTCCGCCCATGTCTCGGGCGAGGTGCCATCGACGAGCAGGAACAGCCCGTCCATGCCCATGCCCACGATGTCCCACATGAAGGAGAACCGCTCCTGGCCCGGCACGCCGTACAGGTCGAGTTCCACGCCGAGGTGGTCGTCGCCGGCGCTCAACGTGCCGTATTCCATGCCCACCGTCGTGGTGGCCTTCACGGCGGCCTCGTGGCCCGAGGTCGGGGCCTCGGTGCCCACGACCGGCCGGTCCGACACGGTGGTGATCAAGGTGGTCTTCCCCGCTGCGAAGGGGCCGGCCACCACGATCTTGAAGGAGAAGCGGTTGCTCACGTCGTGAGGATCCTCACTGCTCGAAGGGGACGGATCGAGAGCGATCGAACGGCTGGGGTCCAGCCGTCGATCAGAGGCTCAGCTCGGCCTCGATCTGCGCCAGCTGGCGGCGGGCCATGGCCAGGTTCGAGGTGGCCCGGTTGAGGGCGAGGTACATGAACAGCCCGTCGTGGCCGTTCGCGCTGAGGAGGCGGATCAGGTGGTACTGACCGCCGAGGGTGATGAGGATGTCCTCGATCTTGTCATCGAGACCGAGGGCCTTCATCGTGGCCATCTTGGCTCGCACGACCTCGGTGTTGCCGGCGGCGGCAACCTCGAGATCCATGCCCGGACCGCCACCGGCGGTGCCGAGGGTCATGCCCGAGTTGAAGTCGACCAGCGCAACGCCCACGGCGCCGCCGATCTCCATCGCGTTCTTCAGGCTCACGTCGAGATTCTGAGAGATGGTGTGGTCATCCTTCGGCGCCTACGTGGCGCCCGTCACCTGCCGGTCCGACCATCGGATCGGCGATGAAGCTCCATCGGCAGCGCGCTCCGATCGACCTAACGGTCCGTCACCCTTGTCCCCGAAAGAGGACGCTATGTACCCTCCCCCGTTCGGTGGACCGATCGGCCGGCGAAACGGGGCCGTCAGTCGGCGGTGGTGCGGGCCGTCTGCTCGGTGGCGACGGCGATGGCGGTGTCGACCGAGGCGGAGTCGGGCGCTCCGTTCACGAACACGAGGTGCCAGCGGTTGCCGTCGGTGAAGGTCAGTCCCCAGGTGACCGTCGGAGCATCCGCCGTCCCGGCCTCCTGTCGGAAGCCGTGCACGCCCTCGAGTTCGGGGATGTCGAACAGCTCGCCGCCGTAGCCGGCGACGACGATCAGGCCGTCCTGGAGATAGAAGTCGGCCTGCACGTCGTCGGCGAACTCGTAGACGGTCGTGACGATCACGTCGTCGGCGTCGCTGCGGAAGGCGCGCGTCCAGCCGCCCTCGAACCCACGGGTGAGCAGCAGGGCGCGTTCGTCGGCCGGGTCGGGCTGGCGGGCGACGGCGGCCTCGAGATCGAGGTAGGTGTCGGCGTTCGGGTCGTCGATCCTGTCGTAGCCGTCGACCTGGGTCACGAGGTCGGCAGCCAGCGAGTCGGGGAACGAGACGGGGTCGAGGTCCGGATCGGCCGATGGCTCCACCTCGGCCACCTCGGCCACCTCGGTCTCGAGCTCGGAGGTCTGTTGCTCGGAGGTCTGTTGCTCGGAGGTCTGGGGCTCGGGGCCCGTGGTCGCCGGAGCGGGATCGGGGGTGGTCACGTCGGGGTCCTCGGTCGTCGGGTCGGCGGCGAGCATGCCGCCGGGGCTGGTCGCCTCGGTGTCGCCGGTGCCGGCGGCGGTCACACCGGTGCCGGTCTCATCGGTGAGAGCCGTGTCGTCGGCGCTCGCCCCTCCGGTGCAGGCCGTCGCCAGCAGGATCACGGCCAACGCGATCGTCGGGAGCCCGAGTGTCGCCTCCCGAGCTCTCGGGCGCGTCCGCAGCGCGCCGAAGAGGCCGGCGTGCCGCTCCCCGGCGTCGCCACCCAACGCCCCGAGGCCGAGGGTCGTCGCCGCCCTGGTCACGCCGAACGCCGCTCCGATCATCGCCGACTCACCCGCACCCCGGGTGGCGCCCAGCGCGAGCACCGCCCACCACACCCACGTGCCGAGGATCGTCAACGGGGCGACGCCCAGACGGGCGCCGTAGAGGACGGCGACGATGCGCGGGTCGAACCAACGGCTCCAGGCGACCGGCACCTGCCGGCCGACCGTCCAGGGGCGAGGGCGACCGGAGCGAGCCGCCAACAGGTCGAGCGCGAGCGCCGAGCCGAGCCCGACGCAGGTGGTGGTCAGCCCCACGTCGGGCAGCGCACCGCCCGCCACCCCTGCGGCGAAGCCGGTGAGGGTGGCGGTGGCGGTCGTGGCGGCCGCGAACAGCGCGGCCACGATGAGTCGTCGGATCCCCCGGACCGAGGGAAGCAGGGTCTCGGAGACCGAGAGGCCTCACGGCGACCACAGGGTGTGGACGGCCGCCATGCAGGCCACGCCCAGCAGCAGGATCAACGCTGCGGGCATCGGTTCAGTCCCGGAAGGTCTGGGCGACGCCGGTCCAGTAGTCGGGCTGTTCGCCCTGCCCCCACGGCAGTGCGCCGTCGGTGCGGGCCATGCCGATCTCCCGTTCGGCCAGCGGCTGGCGGAACACCGGCAGCCCCTCGCCGGGCACGCCCATGAGGTCGTCGACCCGGAACCCGTTGGCGGTGCCCTGCAGGCGCCAGAACTCCGGGGTGGTCAGCGCCCCCGGGGCGTCGACGAGGAAGATCTCGGTCCACTTGCCCCAGCGCACGCCCTGATCGGTGAGCCAGGTGGCCACCGGGGTGCGGTCGCCGATGCCCTCGAGGCTGCCGGCCGGGTGGAAGATCACGCCGGCGCCGAGGTTGGCGAGGGGGAGGAGGCCGGCGGTGCCCTGCGGCACGAGGGTGACCCGGCTGGCGGTGGCGAAGGGGGTGGCGGCGGCGAGTTCGGTGAGTTCGCGGGCCAGGTCGACCAGGTTGGTCGACGACGTGCGTTCGGTGCCGGCGGCCCCCGGGTCGGCGGGTTCGGGACCGACGAGCACGGTCGGCATCCCGAGGTCGCTCCGGGCGTCGTCACCGACGACGAGGGGGAACCCGGTGGTCGCCCCGAAGATGGCGGCCAGGTCGGCGCCCTGGGCCGAGAAGCCGCGGTCGACCACCGTGATCGAGCGATCGATGGCGTTGATCGAGCGGATCGTCTCGGCGACGGCCACCGACAGTTCGCCGGGGTCTGACGCGGCGCTGACCACCTCGACGACCATGCCGGCGTCGACGATCGCGTCGGTCGTGGCGGTCGACACGGGTCCGACGACCATCACCGTGCGCACGCCGAGGCGGTCGAGTCGGGTGAGGTCGACCATCGCCAGCCCGCCGTCGCCGGCGACGAGGAACGGGGCGTCGAGCACGCCGGCGAGGGGAGCGGCGATGCGGCCGAACCACGGCGAGTCGTCGCCGGCCACCACGGCCCGCCGGGCGACGGTCGGGTGACCGATGTCGATGGCCGACCCCTGGAACCCACCGACCGTCGCGGCGCTCACCGTCGAGATCTCGACGTCGAGAACCCGCGGATCCTCGCCGCAGCTCTCGACGATGCAGGCGACGTTGGTGCCGGCGGGGCAGTAGCCGTGCACGTTCGGGTAGTTGACGACGCAGCAGTCGCAGATCTTCTTCAGGCCGTCGTTGCGGCAGCAGCCGTCGCTGGCATACCAGCACCAGCCCCAGACGTGGCCCTCGCCGACACAGTCGAAGGTGTCGCACTTGGGCGTGACGCCGGTCTGGCCGCAGACGCGGGCCTCGGCGCGCTTCATCAGGATCGTGGCCAGGGTCGGGCCGACCGCCACCACCATCGCCAACTGGCCGAGGCGGTGGAGGAACGAGCGACGGGTGGTGCGGGCGGCGGTCCAGCGGCCGAGTCGCTCGACGGTGTTGTCGAAACCGGTGGTCATCGTGCGGTCTCCTGCGAGGACGGGGTGGAGGACGGGTCGGTCGAGTCGACGGGCTCGGTCAGGTCGATCACGCCGGCGCGGACCTCGGCGAGCATCTCCTCGGCCTGATCGAGGGTGTTGGCGACCCCGCGACTGCGGACCATGCCGTCGTCGTCGATGGCCACGAGATAGGGGGTGGAGCGCACCTTGAAGCGGGCGAACAGGTCGCGGTGGTGCTCGGCGTCGACGGTGTGCAGCACCATGCCCGGCTCGGCCTTGGCCAATCGCTCCAAGCCCGGATGGAGGGCGGCGCAGATCTCACACGTGGGCGAGGTGAAGGCGACGACGGTGACCTCGGCAGCGGTGTAGTCGACGCTCGGCAGGGGCGGTGCCTTCTCGTCCAGTTCGGGGCCCTCGCCCGCGAAGTGCACACCCATCGGGGCGATGCGGGTGTGGAGCACCCCGATCTGGCGGAGCAGCGCCACCACGGCCACGCCCAACACGATCACGGCCACCCACAGCAGCACGTACGACACGATCCACACGCCACCGGTCATCTCGTCACCTTCCGATCTCGCCGGCCAACTGGGTGCCGAACACGGTGCCGACCTGCTGTCGGACCCGGAGCAATTGCACCACGACCGCTCCGGTCACCACCGCCGCGCTCGCCGCCACGAGATCGGCCAGCTCCGGTCGGGCGAGGCCCGAGCCGGTGGCCGCCACGGCCGCCACCGCGAGCAGGCCGGCGTTGCGCGCCAGGTCGGCCGGGCCGACCGGGTCGTCGTCGGCGGCGCCGAAGCAGCCACACGACATCGATCGTCCGCTCCGGATCATCACGCCGAGGGTCGCGGTGAACACGGCCAACAGGCCGATGGCGGCGATCGCTCCGAGGGCGGGTGCTGCGATCAGCGCCGCGGCCGCCACCAGTTCGGCCACGACGACCACGGTCGCGAGCTGCGCCGGTCGGGGCAGGCCGATCCGGCCGAAGGCCGTGGCGGTGCCCGACAGGTCCCTGGCCTTCGCAGTCGCCGACCAGGCGAACATGACGGCCAGGCCGAGGGCGGCGAGCGTGGCCAGTCCGGCGAGGTCGTCGAGGGTCATGCGTCGGGACGGAGGAAGGGCTCGAAGGCCTCGTCGCTGCCGAGCAACTCGGCGCGGAGCACCCGCTCGTTGTCGGCTCGGATCACCTCGACGCCGGCGTCGCGTTCGGCGGCGGTCGGCGACCGCTCGAAGATCTCGAGGTAGTAGGCCGTCACTCGGCCGCCGAGCGACTCATCGCTCTGGTAGATGGCATCGACGATCCAGTAGTGGTGCGCCCCGGAGGCCTCCATGCCGACCCAGTAGGCGAGGCCACCGGCGTCGGGGGACCGGCCGAGCAGCTCCTGGTAGAGCTCGGTGATCCAGGCGGCCGGGCTGCCGGCGCCCTCGAAGCGCTCGGGGCTGGCGAGGATGTTGGTGCGCAGTTCGGTGACCGGGCGGGTCTGGAGGTACTCGGTCCAGAAGGCCCGTCCGCCGGGTTCGGCACCGCGGCCGAGCAGGTCGTCGTAGGCCCGGTCGACCTCGTTGCCGGCACCCTCGGGGCTGAACAGCATCGTGCGGGCGACGGCGGTGCGTCGCTCGTCGCCGCCGGTCGCCAGCCGGCCCAACCAGAAGTCGAGACCGCCGCCGTCGGCGGGCCGTCCGAAGATCTCGGTGTAGGCGTCGCGCAGCCAGCGTTCGTTGGCCGACGCCTCGGAGCCCTGGGCGCCGGCCGGCGAGGGCGCCCCGGCGAGGCCGACGACGGTCGACAAGATCGTGAAGGCGGCGGTCGCGATCACCGCGCCGAAGCGGCGGGATCGGGAGCCGCCGCCAGGGTTCCCACACTCGTGCACGGCGGAAGATCGTAGGGCCCCGCCGCCGCCGAGCGGTGGCTTTCGCACGAGCCGTTCCGTCGACGCGCCCGCGACCCGGCGTAGCTAGGCTCGCCCCGGTGAGCAGCGACGCCAGCCAGACGCCCGCCCCGCCGACCGCGACGCCCAAGGTGGCGGTGATCATGGGAAGTCAGTCGGACTGGGAGACGATGCGTCACGCCACCGACACCCTGGCCGAGCTCGGCATCGAGCACGAGGCCCGCATCGTGTCGGCCCACCGCACCCCCGACCGCATGTACGAGTTCGCCACGGGCGCCGAAGCCGACGGGTTCTCGGTGATCATCGCCGGCGCAGGCGGCGCCGCCCACCTGCCCGGCATGACCGCCGCCCTCACCCGGCTCCCGGTGTTCGGGGTGCCCGTGCAGTCCCGGGCGTTGTCCGGCCAGGACAGCCTGCTGTCGATCGTGCAGATGCCGGCCGGCATCCCGGTCGGCACCCTCGCCATCGGCAAGGCCGGCGCCACCAACGCCGCCCTGCTGGCCGCGGCGGTGGTCGCCCTCCTCGACGACGGGGTCGCCGAACGGCTCGACGCCTACCGGGCGGCGCGGACCGCAGCGGTCGCGCCGGCGCCGGTCGACGAGTGAGCGTCGTGTCCACCTCCCCGCTCACGCTCGGCATCCTCGGCGGCGGCCAGCTCGGACGCATGCTGGCCTTCGCGGCCGCTCGCCTCGGCCACCGCGTGATCGTGCTCGATCCGGCGCCCGATGCCCCCGCCGGCGCCGTCGCCGAGCATCTGTGCGCCGCCTACGACGACCCGGCGGCCCTCGCCGAGCTCGCCGA
>JBPEXC010000428.1:0-5830 GCA_052032035.1 Acidimicrobiales bacterium
AGCCTGGCGACGGCAACGAGTTCGCCGGGATCCGCCCGTTCCAGACCGGCGACCGCCTCCGGCGGATCAACTGGCGACGATCGCTGCGCAGCAACGAGCTCCACGTGTCGGCCACCTTCGCCGACCAGGACACCCACGTGATCCTGCTCGTCGACGCTCACAACGACTTCGGCGAGTCGGGCGGCGTCGACGGCGCAGCGTCGAGTCTCGACACCACCGTTCGGGCCGCCGGTGCGATCGCCGAGCACTTCCTGGGTCGGGGCGACCGGGTGTCGCTGCGGGTCTGGGACTCCCGCTTCAGCGCACACGTCGCCCCGGCCGGCGGGGCCCGCCAGCTGCGTCGCGTCCTCGAGGTCCTCGCCCGGATCCAGCCCGGCGAGAACCGCTTCGCCTCGATCGCGACCGACCGCTCGGTGCTGCCGGGCGACGCGCTCGCGATCATGCTGTCGCCGCTCGTGTCGCCGTCGGTGCTGCAACGAGCCAACACGATCGCCAGCCACGGGCTCGGCGTCGCGGTGATCGACACGCTGCCGCCCGACCTCGGGGTGGACGACGGACCCACCGCACTGGCCTGGCGCATCCGTCTGCTCGAACGCCAGCGGGAGGTCCGATCGATCCAACGGGTCGGCGTCCCCGTGGCGACGTGGGCCGGACCGGGCAGCCTCGATCCGATCCTGCGCGAGATCGCCCGCCGCTCGTCCGCCCCCCGACTGGCCCGCCGATGACTGCTGCCCGATGAACCCTGCTCCCCGATGAACCCTGCCTCCCTGCAGCACGCACTCGACCGGGTCGTGGCCGCCAGTCGCCAGCAGTGGCTCCTCCGAGCCGGTGCGGCGTCGGCCGCCGTCGCCGCCATGGGGATCGCGGTGGTGATCGCCGGGTGGTCGGCGACGGCGTTCGTCGTCGTCCTCGGGCTGGCCGTCCTCACCTCGCTCTGGCCCGACTCGCACGCCCCGCTCGTCGTCGACGTGGTCGTCATCCTGTCGCTGGCGGTGGCGATCGACGATCCGGCGTCGCCGTGGCTCCCGTGCGCCGCCGTGTGCCTGCTGGCCCACCACGCCGCGGTCGGCCTCGCGGCGTCGATCCCGATCGGCGGTGAGCTCCCCGCGTCGGTCATCGTTCGCCGGGTCCGACACGCCGCACTGGTCGCCGGCGCGACGGTGGCGCTGTGGCTCGTCGTCGTCGTGCTCGAGCAGCGCGAGCTGCCGGGCAACGTGGTGGTGAGCGTGGTCGCCCTCGCCGCCGCCACCGGCCTGGCCCTGGCCCTCCGGGAACAGAGCGTCGAGCCGCCGCGCTGAGGTAGCGTGCCGCGGTGACCACCGCTGACGCTGCCCCGACCGCCGGATCCACCGGATCTGCCGGCCCCACCGATGCGGCCGACGCTGTATCCGACGCAGCGGCGGGTGGCGAGACGACGATGGCGCTGCTCGGCGCGGGGTTCGCCGTCACCGCCTGGTCGACGGGCACGATCCTGGCGAAGGCGATCGACATGGATCCCCTCGCGATCGGGATCTACCGCTTCAGCGTTTTCTTCGTCGTGCTGGCGGTGTGGATGACGGCGAGAGGTGCCCGGTTGCGTCCGTCGATCCTGCGCCACTCGGCGATCGGTGGCCTCGCCCTCGGCGCCGACATCGCCCTGTTCTTCTCCGCCGTGAAGCTCACCAGCGTGGTGAACGCCACGGTGATCGGGTCGCTCCAACCGGTGCTCGTCGGCCTGCTCGCCGTCCGCTTCTTCGGCGAGAAGATCCGGGGGAGCGACGCGGTGTGGGCGCTGGTGGCGGTGGCGGCCGCCGTGGCGGTCGTGCTCACCGGCAACCCGGCCGAGGCGTCGAGCTGGCGCGGCGACCTGCTCGCCGTCGGGGCCCTGCTGTCGTGGAGCGCCTACTTCATCGCGTCGAAGCAGTCGCGCGGCACGCTGACCGCTCAGGAGTTCACCCTCGGCACCGCGGCCTGGACGGCGATGGTGTGCCTCCCGATCGGGGTCGCCTTCGACCAGGACCTCTCGTGGCCCTCGCTCGACAACTGGGCCTGGCTCGGGCTGATGATCCTGTCGGCCGGGGTGGCTGGCCACACCACGATGAACTGGTCGCTGCAGCGGATCCCGGTGTGGGTCGGCTCCACCTTCACGCTGTTCATCCCGGTGGCGTCGGCCCTGTTGGCGTGGGTGTTCCTCGACGAACCGGTGACCGCCGTGCAGGCGCTGGCGATGGCCGCCGTGATCGGCGCCCTCGCCGTGATCGTCCGCAACCAGCGGGCCGACGCGGCCGCCGAGGGTCAGGCCGCCACCCGTTCCCCCAGCAGATAGCCGAGGTGGCGGGCCACCTCGGCCGGCTGGCGGGCCACCTCCGCCCACGCGAAGCGCACGAGGCGGACCCGATGGTGCCGGGCGAGGTCGTCGCGGTGGCGGTCGTCGCGCACCTGGTGGAGTTCGAGGTCCGGACCCCGACCGTCGAGCTCGACGACGAGCCGTCCGCCGACGACGCGCACGGCGATCCCCGGCGTGAGCGGCAGCCACCCCGGCCGGTCGGAGTCGACCTCGAGTCCCGCCGCGACGGCGAGGCGATCGAAGTCGTCGGCGAGGGCGCCCAGGTCGTGGCGGCCGCCGTGCCGGAGCCACTCGGTCAACCGGTCGCGCCGGGCCGACCCGCCCCGGCCCTGGTGGGCGAGAGCGGCGGCACACGCCTCGATCTCGGCGGGGGTGCAACGACCGTGATCGAGCATCCACGTGAGCAGCGCCCGCAGGCGGGCGTCGGGTAGCACCCCCGCGCCGACGAGGTCGCAGAGCGTCCGGGCCGGGGTGGTCACCGGCAGGCCGGCGATCTCGGTGCGGTCGGCGGCCGGGAGGTGTTGAGTCTGGTGGGCGATCAGGCCCCGCCCGGCGCGACTGGTGCCGTGGGGGACGGTCAGGTGGATCGAGCGGGGGAGCCGATCGAAGTGGACGCCGTGGACCTCGGCGGCGGTGAGGTGTGACAGCACGCCCCGGGGTTTCGCCAGCGTCGCAGCGCGCAGCGTCTGGCGTCGAGGGTCGGGGGCGGCGGCCAGGCCGACCACGCCGTTGTTGAACGACTGCAGCAGGCCGGCGCGCAGCCGTCGGTCGATCGTCGACGACGACACACCGCCGGCGACGAGGTCGCGACGGCGGGCGACCCAGTCGGTCTCGGCGAGGAGCTGGACCAGCCGCTGGTCGGGCGAGGGAGCAGGCGCCGCATGTGTTTCGAGCGGGGCTGCTGCGGGCGGCGCGGGTGCGGGCGGGGCTGGTACGGACGGTAGCGATGTGGGGCGTCGGGGCACGGACGGGCCTTCCGGTCGGGGTGGGGAGGCGACGGGGCCGTCACGAGATCGACGCCACCCTCGGCCGCTCGGCCCCCGATGTCGACGGGGAGCCGTCCCCCTCGCCGCCCCCGGCCGGCGTCGACATCGTCGTCGCCATGTCCTACGTGCAGATCGACCCCGTCGCCGTCGACCGCCTCGCCGGCGGTCTGCGGACCGGTGGCGGCGGCCTGGAACGGTCGGTCGGCGCCATCGACGCCGCCCTCCTGGCGGCCGACCTCCTCGACGACACCCCCTGGCGACTGTCGGACCGCATCGAACGCTGGCTCGACATCGCCCAGGTGCTGCACCTCCGGGCCGAGGAGGCGTCGTCGTTCGAGCTCGACCTGCGCGGCGCCGATGGCGGCCTGCGGCTCGTGTTCGAACACGACGACGGCCGGCTGGAGGTGAGCGTCTCCTCGTCGGTCGTCGACACCGTCGACTCCTGGATCGATCGGATCACCTCGATCCGACCGCGGCCAGCGAACCCCCATCCCGACCCCGAGATCATCGCCGAGGGCCTCGACGGCGCCCTCGATCTGGTCCGCGGGGCGGTCGAGCTCGGCGCTCGTGGTCACGACCTGCTCGGCGAGGGGGCGATCGAGCTCGGTCGGCGACACCTCGACGACCTCGGCCGCACCGTCGACCTGCTCGCCGACGGAGCCGAGTGGGTTCTCGACCAACAGCCGGTCGACCCGTTCGGCTCCTGGGGTGTCTTCGGGCCCAACGGCCCGCTCGCCGCCGTCGGCGACGCCCGGCGCATCCTGCCCGTGCTCGCCCGCCAGACCCCCGAGAGCCTCGAGTTCTACGCCCGGGAGTTCTTCGACGACCCCCGCGACTCCGCAGCCCGGGCCGCCGGACTCTGGCTACGGCCCGACACCTCCATCTGCCTCGGCGGCGGGTACTACCACGGGGTCGGCGGGGGCGCCAGCGCCTGCCTCCTCAACGCGGATGGCGAGGGAGCGGTGTCGTTCACGACCGAGCGGGGCTACGGCTTCGGCGCGTGGTTCGGGGTGGACGCCGCCCGCCTGTTGGGGCTCGACAGTCTCGACGATCTGGACGGGGTCGGCTCGATCGTCGGCGGCGGCGCCTGGGTCCTCGGTCTCGACGTGGTCTTCTCGGGGGACGGGGACCCGATCCTCCAGGTCGCGGGGAGTCTCTCGGCTGGTGCGGTGTTGCGCGTCGCCGAGACGAACACCCACATCCATCGGGCGCCGCAGCACGGCCCGTTCGACACCGACGACGAGGCCGACGAGGACGACTGACGGTCGGGCTCGAACCGGGTCTCAGTTCAACAGCGGCGACGCCGGTGCCCCGTTCGACAGACACCCCGGCGCCCGGTAGTCGCCCCGGCCGACCGCGTTGACCTCGGTCGCATACCAGCGGGCCGTCGCTCGACCCTCGGCGCTGGTGCCGCCGAGTGCGGTGGCCACCTTCGGGGCTGCCCACATCGCCACACACTCGGTCTCCGACTCGTCGCGGTGCCCCACGAGGTGGGCGAGCTCGTGGCCCAGCACCATCATGCCGAAGCGGGTGTCGTCGGCGGTCGGGTCGTCGGCCCAGCCGGCGGCACCGCGACACACCTTCCAGCTCAGCGTCGCCGTGGTCGACCCCCATTCGACGAACCCTTCGTTGGCCCGCGGGTTGCCGAGGTAGTCCCACCAGCGTCGGCACCGGACGTCGAGGTCGGGGCGGCCCGAGGCGGTCTGGATCGCGTCCGACAGCTCGGCGTCGAGGTCGCGCTGGTGCACCTCGAGGCCGAGGTTGACGACGACGAACAGGCCGAGCAGCCACGGCGACAGCCGTGCGACGAGGCCCTTCTCGGGGCGCATGCGGCGTTGCAGCAGCCGAGCCGTCATCGCACTCCATCGGCACCGCGACGCCCCACGGGAGCGCGTTTGTGTCACCGGTGAGTGACATGGCAGCATCTCCGCGTGACTGCCACCGCCTCGACCACCGACGACCTCATCGCCGAACTCACCGACTGGCTCGGCGAGAACTGGGACCCCGACCTCACCGTCGGCGAGTGGTGGGAGCGGCTCGGGCTCGCCGGCTGGGCGGCTCCCGGGCTGCCCGAGCACGCCTATGGCCGTGGCGTCAGCCGCAACGACGCCGTCCGGGTGGCCGAGACGATCTCGGACCACGGTGCGCTCAGCGCTCCCGGCGGGCTCGGCCTCCTGCTCGCGGCGCCGACGATCGCCACCCACGGCAACCAGGAGCAGATCGACCGCTACGTGCGCGACATCGTCACCGGCCAGAAGGCGTGGTGTCAGCTCTTCAGTGAGCCGGTGGCGGGTTCCGATCTGGCCGGTCTGCAGACGCGGGCCGTCGAGGACGGCGAGGAGTGGATCGTCAACGGCCAGAAGGTGTGGACGTCGGGTGGTCACTACGCCGACCTCGGCATGTTGATCGCCCGCACCAACTCCGAGGCCCCCAAGCACCAGGGCATCAGCTATTTCGCCCTCGACATGCACCAGCCCGGCGTCGACATCCGGCCGCTGAAGGAGATGACGGGCCGGGC
>JBPEXC010000429.1:0-6204 GCA_052032035.1 Acidimicrobiales bacterium
GACCAGGCGTCCTCGGTGATGGTACTCGGCCCCAGCGGTTCGGGCAAGACCCGCCTCGTCGCCGAGGTCGTGGCCCGCCGCCGCGCCGACCGGGTCGTCTACGTCTGCGGCCACCAGCTCACCAGCGTCGCCTACGGCCCGTTCCTGGCGGCGGTGCCCGACTTCGCCGTCCGCCTCGGGCCGGCGACCGACGACGACCCCCTCGTCCACCACGCCGCCGTCTGGCAATCGTTCGTCGACGCGATCGCGCCGACCGCCGCCGGCCGGACCCTCGTGATCGTCGACGACGCCCAGTGGCTCGACTCGGCGTCGGCCGGGCTCGTCGAGTTCCTCGTGGGGGCCGCCCCGGGCGGCAGCCACGAGATCGTGGTCGCCGGGCGCAGCGAGGACGACGGCGACGAGTGGCGGATGGCCCGCACGGCCCTGCAGGCGGCGGCCCCGACCACCGACCTGTCGCCCCTCACCACCGCCGACCTCGAACGCCTCATCGGCGTGATCCACCCGTCGAGCCACACCCAGGCCCGCCAGCTGTTCGCCGGCGAACTCGAGCACCTCACCCGCGGCCTCCCGGCGGTCGCCCGCCTCGTCATCGAACACGCCGACCCGGTCACCCTGCAGCACACGCCGGTGCGCGACGAACGACCGGTCGGCCACCACCTCGACCACCTGCCGCCCGCCGCCATCGAGATCGGTGCGGCGGCCGCCGTGATCGGCGACGCCGTCGACGTCACCGACCTGGCCGACCTCACCGGCCACCCCGAGACCCTCGTCGTCGAGATGCTCGACGTCCTCCACCGGGCCCGTCTGGTGCGGGAGTCGTCGCCCGAGCGGGTCGAGTTCGAACACGTCCTGATCGCCGACGCGTTCGCCGCAGCGGTCAGTCCGTCGAGGCGTCGACGCCTCCACCGGTCCGCCGCCGAACGCGCCTCCGACCTCGGGTCGCGGGCCGCCCACCTGCTCGAGGCCCTCCCCCTCGTCGACGAGACCGAGGCGTTCGAGGCGCTGGTGGCCGCCGCCCACGCCCACGGCGCCGAACGCCTCCACCGGGAGGCCGCCCGCAAGTTCGCCCAGGCCGACGAGCTCCGCCCCGGCGCCCTCGCCATCGCCGACCGGGTGGCGTGGGCCACCTCGGCCGAACGCGGTGGCCTCGACGCCCGCCCCCTGCGCGAGGCGGCCTTCGCAGCGGCGACCCGCGCCGGCGATGCGTCGGCCGCCCTGGCGGCGGCGATGAGTGGGCTCCCCGAGGCCGAACCCCAGGGCGGCGACGCCGACCGGCTGGCCCTGCTCACCCGGGTCGACGCCGGCGCCCTGTCGCGAGCCGAGCGCTTCGAGCTGGCCGCCGAGCGGGGCCGGCAGTACGAGCTGCTCGGCCGCACCCTCTCGGCCCACAAGGCGCTCGCCGAGGCGACCGGCCTCGCGGCGTCGGCGGAGGACCACGCCCGTCTCGCCAGCCTGCGGCGCCTCCTCGACTTCGAGACCCTCGGCCCCCTCGAACGGCTGGTGCCGGTGCCGTCGCCGCGCGACGCGCTCGCCCCCCACACCCGGGCCCGGATCCACCTGCTGCGGGCGTTCGACCTGCTGGCCCTCGGCGACCTCCCCGCCGCCCGCGACGAGGCCGACACCGCCGCCGAGCTGCTCGAGCGCGACCCGTCGCCCCTGCTCCAGTGGTGGCTCCTGCTCACCCGATCGACCTTCGCCTGGCTCGCCGGCCACGTCGCCGCGGCCCAGACCGCGTGCGAGGCCGCCCGGCAACACGGCCTCCGCTACGGCCTGCGGAACACCTCGGCGGCGTGGCTCGGCCAGCAACTGTTCATGGCCCGCGCGTTCGGGCCGGTGCCCGCCCTCGGCGCGGCGCTCGACTCGCTCCCGCCCGACATCATCAGCTCGCCCGTGGCCCGCGCCGGGGCGACGATCCTGCTCTACGAGTCGGCCGAGGACCCGGCCGAGCGGGCGGCGATCCGGGCCGATCTGCGCCAGCAGGCGACCCTGGCGTCGGAGACCCCGTGGCACACCGCGGCGGTGCTGATCGGCCTGCTGTCGGAGTTCCTCGTCGACGCGGAGGACCAGCTGCGCAACGACGCCCACACGGTGCTCGCCCCCCAGCGCGGCTCGTGGATCGTGTTCGGCACCGGCGTGTTCCTCCAGGGCCCGGCCGACCTCGCCCTGGCCGACCTCAGCGGCGGCGCCGAACGAGAGGCGTTGCTGTTCGACGCGCTGGCGATGGCCGACAAGCTCGAGTCGCCGCCGTGGCAGGCGATCGTCCGCCTCGAGCTGGCCCGACGGGGCATGGGCGACGACTTCGTGGGCGAGGCCCACGAGATCGCGGCCGGCCGGGAGTTCGAGCCCCTGCTGCCCGACCCGGCCGGCGAGGCCACGGCGCGCTGATCACGCACTGACCGATCACCCGGCGGGCGGGACAGGTCGGCGAACACGGGGCTCGCCGCCCGATCACCCACGGGCGGCGAGAGCTCCCCTGGCCGCGACCGCCGCCGCCAATCGCACGCCGCGACCAGGGAGAACTCGAGCGAGCGCCGGCGACTTCGGGGGTCGTCGGGGCTCCTTCGACCATCGAAGCACTCCGTGCGCAACCAGCGCGCAACAACTACCGGGACGGCGTGAAGAAGCGGCGCACTTCGTCGAGCTGGCGGCGGGTGGTGACCGCCGTCCGCCCCCGACGACCGCCGAGGTCCCAGTCGACGACGGTGGGTCCGTGGTCGCCGGTCGGCCCGGCGAGGCGGACGACCGGCACGGTGTCGATCGGCGGGGTGGCCGACACCGGGAGAAACGGCCGGTCTGTGGCAGCAACCCATCCGACGTCGGTCTTGACCAGCACCGACGTCTGCCACAGACCGACCGGATCGACCAGGCACGACCCGAACTCGGTCCCGACGGGACACAACACCTCCACGGCGTCGCGGCACTTCGGACGCAGCGCGGCGAAGTCGACCACTCTCGAGGCTCGAACAGGCATGCGGGCTCGCTTTCGGGCTCGTGCGGCGCCATCCCGTACGAGAGCTGCAGGCCGGTGTCGAGCAGGTTCTCGACACCGACCAGCCGCCCTGTTGCCGCCGCCCAGCTGCACCTTCGCCGCTGCGATCGGGTGTGTCGAGAGCGCGCTCGACAGGGCCCCGACGCACGTGGGCGCAACCAGGACGCAACCGACGTGTCACCAGCGACATGTGGGCCCCGTCAGGCCGCCGCCGACGTGCATCTCGGTCGTTTCGTGACGTCGGGATTTCTGCAAGGATCGCCCCGATGACCGGCGGCCCCACATCGAGCACCACGCCGTTGGCGCTCGGCATCCTCGCCGGACCCGGCGCGTGGGGCTATCGGACCGACGACCAACGGTGGCACGTCGCCGAGGGCGGCATGGTCGTCGCCGCTGCGGTCGTCGTCGGCTCGTTCGTCACCGACCTGTCCGACCTCGACGCCGCCCTCGTCCCCCGGGTGCTGCTGGCCGCCGGCGCCACCGCAGGCTTCGCGGCGTGGGCCGTGCTCGGCTCCGACCGGTTCGCCGCCAATCGGGCGCCGTCGTTGCGGGGCCTGGCCGCCGCCCGCACCGTGGCGATGGCGTCGACCGTGGTGTGCTGGAGCGCGATCGCCCGCAGCAACCAGACCTACCACCTGTGGCCGCTCGGCGCCTTCGTCGGCTTCGAGGCCTACCTCACCCTCGCCACCCTCGTCGACGAGGTCCGGTCCTTCGACCTCGCCAAGCAGCTGGTCGTGTCGGCGGTCAGCATCGGGGCGGCCGTCGGCTGCGCCCTGCTCGCCACCCCGCTCTTCCCGTCGATCGGCGGGATCGAGGCCCTCCAGATCTACCTCGGGCTCGCCGTCACCGCCGCCGCCGGCCACCTCGCCCTCGGCGGTGCCGCCGTCGCCGAACGACGGGCCGCCCAGGAGGCAGCCCGCAACCGCCGACTCGGGCAGGCCGCCGAGCTCGCCGCCAGGGCCGACTGGCTCCACAACGAGGTGATCGGCGCCGTCAACCCGGTCCGCCAGGCCGCCCTGGCCTCCGCCGACCCCGAGGTGCAGGACGTCGGCCACCTCCTCGACCGCACGATCCACGACTGGCGCCGCACCCAGCTCACCCTCGCCATCGCCAGCCGGCCGGTCCGCTTCGCCGAGATCGTGAGCCACATGAGCCGCACCTACCGCCGCCTCGGCCTCGCGGTCGAGGCCCCCGGCGCCGAGGCCGGCCAGCTGATCCTCGAGGGCCTCGAAGCCGAGCTGGCCCACGAGACCCTGGCGATCACGATGTCGAACGCCGCCAACGCCGGCGCCGAACGGATCACGATCCAGACCTATCTCGTGCCCCACGGCGACGCCTCGGACCTGTGCCTGATCGTCGAGGACGACGGCACCGGGTTCGACCCGTCGCTGCGCCCCGCCGGCCGGGGCCTCGACCGACTCGAACACCGGCTCGGCCGACCGCTGCGGATCTCGTCGGGCCCCGCCGGCACCCGGGTCGAGGCCGTCGTCGCCCGGAGGTCCCATGGCTGAGGTCCTCCTCGTCGACGACCGCAAGGCGACCGCCCAGATGTACGAGGACTGGCTCACCCGGCTCGGCCACGACGTCACCGTCGTCAACGAGCCCGACCTCGTCACCGCCGAGTCGCTGGCCGCCGCGCCACCCCAACTGGCCGTCATCGACCTGTCCTACGGCAACTCCGACCTGAGCGGGCTCGACATCCTCCTCCTGCTGTTCCGCCGCTGCCCGGGCTGCCGCCTGTCGATCCTCACCAACGGCGACGCTGCGGTCGGCGACGTGCTGCGCATCTCGTGGGAGGCGCTGCCGATCACGGTCGCCATCTCCAAGGGCACCCTGTTCGACGAGTTCGGCGACGCGATCGCCGCGGCCCTCGACGGCGACGAGTGGGTCGACGACGACCTGAGCGCCTGGATCCCGAAGCGCCGCGACCCCGGCCGCAGCATCGAGCGGTTCGCCGGCCTGATCGGCCACGCCGGCCATGCCCGACTGCTCCAACACCTGTGCGCCGCCCGCACACAGCCCAGCCAGGCCGAGGTGGCACGGGCCAACGGCTGGGTGGTGGCGACCGTGCGCAACTACGCCGAACACCTCTCCCAAGGGCTCACGATCCTCGGCTACCAGAAGATGACCTTCGCCGAGCTCCACGCCTTCGTCCAGGCCGCCCGCCCGATCGTGTCGGAAGCGGCCAACGAGTTCCTGCGCGCCACCGAGGACCCATGACCACCACCCCCACCTCCGACCGATCCTCCACCGACGGGCGAGTGTTCGCCGGCGTCCTCGCCGCCGCCGTCGTGGTTGCGGTCGCGGCCGCCGCCCTGTTCCTGTCGCGATCGGTCGAGGCCGAGGCGGTCACCGTCGAGCACCAGTTCCCGGCCGACGCCGAGGAACCGGTCTGGTTCCGGGTCGAAGCGGCCGACGGCGACGCCCGCGAGGTGACCGCCACCTGGGCCCGGCTCACGACCAGCGTCACCCACGAGTCCGACGAACCGGTCACCTACTCGTTCCTCCTCGGCGTCGGCCGGCCCGAGCCCCTCGTCGTCACGGTCGACCCGGGTGCGGAGGTGGTGTTCGGCAGCGGCCCGATCGAGGGAACGTCGCGCGACCTCGGGGCCGAACCGTGGGACGAGGTGGCCGCCGAGCCCGACCCCGACGTGGTGGCGCCGCTCCCCCTCGCCGACGGTTCGGGGGTGGAGATGAGCGTCGACGAGGCCTACTCCTACGGCCTCGTCATCGAGGGCGTCGGCCTGCGCGGCGGGCCCGACTACGTGTCGGGCAAGGTCGCGACGATCTACCACGGCGACCGCCTGCGGGTGACGTGCTACGTCGAGGCCGAGGAGGTCACCAACGGCAACAACGCCGACCCCTCCGACGACGCCACCCAGTACTGGTCCGAGATCTGGTGGTACGTCGACGACGAGGAGGACGACCTGCAGGGCTACGTGTCCGACGCCTGGCTCGGCCGCACCGACGGAGTGCTCTTCGGCCTGCCGGAGTGCCCGGCGCCGTGACATGACCGGGCCGGCATGAGCGAGCGGCCGTGAGACTCGGGGGGCGAGCGCAGTGGTTCGCCGGCTTCGGCACGGTGATCGTCGTGGTGTTCGGAGCCCTCGCCGCCGACCGGGCCACGCCGGAGCCGCCGAGCGAGGTGAGTCGCAAGGGGCCGACGACCACGATCGCGCCGCCGACGGCGCGCGTCGGCGACACCCCGGCCCAGG
>JBPEXC010000043.1:0-2863 GCA_052032035.1 Acidimicrobiales bacterium
GGCTCGAACGCCTGATCTCGGGCACCCGCGAACCGAAGGTCGAGGCCACGGCCGCAGCTGCGGCCGACGACGAGGGCCACCTCCCCGCCGTCGCCGGATAGTCTCCCGCGGGTGCCGCCCCCCGCCGAACGATCGCTCGAACGTCGAGCGCTCACGGCGACGATCGTCGGCACCACCGCCAGCGTGATGCCGGCGTTCCTCACGGGCGCCGTCGCCGTCCAGCTCGACGCCGACATCGGCCTCGGCGACCGGGCCCTCGGTTTCGTCGTCGGCGGCTTCTTCGCCAGCGCCGCCGCCGGCTCCGCCCTGCTCGGTCGACTGGCGGAACGGCTGGGCGGCGTCCGCGCCATGCAGTGCGGCCTCACGATCTCGGCCACGATCGGTGTCCTCGTCGCCACGGTCGCCCGATCACCGCTCACCCTCGGGGCCCTGCTCCTCGTCGGCGGCAGCGCCAACGCCCTCACCCAGCCGGCCGCCAACCTCCTCCTCGTCGAACGGCTGCCGGCCGCCCGCATGGGTATCGCGTTCGCGCTCAAGCAGGCCGGGATGCCGATGGCCACCCTCGTCGGCGGCGCCCTCGTGCCCCTGGTGGCGGTCACCTACGGGTGGCGATGGACCTTCGCCATCGCCGTGGCGATCGCCGTCGCGGCCTTCAGCACCCTCACCGGTCTCGCTGCGGCGCCGCCGATCCCGAGCGGTGGCGCCGACCGCCAGGCGTCGACCGACCGCCAGGTCGGTGGGAGACAGCTCGGTGGACGGCACCGCCCCGACCTGCCGTTCCGATTGCTCGCCGGCTACGGCGGCGTCGGCCTGCTCGCGGCCGCCACCGCCGGCGCACTCACCGCCTTCCTGGTGACGGCGGCCGAGGGCGCCGGGGTGGCCGAGGGCCCGGCCGGCCTCCTGCTGACCGCCGGGTCGGCGGTGGGGATCGCCTCCCGCCTGATCCACGGCCGCCTGGCCGACGGGCCGAGACTGCTGCCGATCCGCCGGGTCGCCCTGCTGCTCCTGATCGGCGCAGCTGCGTTCGTCGTGCTCGCGACGCATCGCCCGCTCGGCTACGTGGCGGCGTTGGTGCCGGTCTTCGGCGCCGGATGGGCGTGGCCGGGACTGTTCAACCTGTCGGTGGTGCGCAACAACCCCTCCGCGCCGGCGGCGGCGACCGGGGTGAGCCAGACCGGCATCTACATCGGAGCCTCGGCCGGCCCGGTGTTGGGCGGGATCGTGGCCGACCGGTTCGGCTATTCGACCCTGTGGGCCACCTGCGCGGTCACCGCCGCCATCGCCGGCGCGGGCGCGCTGGTGCTCCGGGTGTTCCTGGCCCGCTACCGGGTGCGCGCCTCGAGCCGTTCGAGCTGAGCGGCCCGGATCTCGGGGCGGGTGCCGAACACGAGGCAGAAGTGCGCCTCCCGCACGAGCCGCTCGGCGGCGGCACCGCGCGCGAGGCCACCGCCCCCGATCGTCGTCGCCACCGCCGCCGCGGCCTGCCACGCCAGCAGAGCGGCGTCGGCCCGCCGGTCGGCGAGGTCGGCGCCGTCGGCCGTTGGGGTGCGCCGGGGATCGGCGGCGACGACCCGGGCTCGGGTCTCGTCGAGCTGCTCGGCGAAGGCCCGCCCCGGACCGTCGGTCCCGTCGAGGAGGGCGACGGCCCGACGGGTGAGGCCGAGCGAGAGGGCGGCGTTCATCGCCAACCCTCGCTGGTCGGCGGCGAGCCAGCCGGCACGGTCCTCGACCGCCACCACCCGCTCGGCCGGCACCACCACGCCGTCGCAGCGCACGGCCACCGACGATGCCGCGTCGGTGGCTACCAGCTCGAAGCGCCGGGCCGACCACCCGAGGGGTGCCGCTGCGCTGCGAGCACCGACGTCGACGAGTGCCCACACCAGCCGTGGTCGGGGTTCGTCCGTCATCGCCGCCACCAACACCACGTCGATCGTGCCCCAGCCGGTGATCCACGGGATGGGGCCGTCCAGCCGCCACCCGTCGGCGATCGGGGTCGCCACCAGGGGCTCGACGCCGGGCCGGACGCCACCGATCGCCACCCCGGCCCGGAGCCGGCCGGCGGCGAGCTCGGGCGCAGTGTCCTCGGCGAACGGTGTGTCGGCGGCGGCGACCCTCGAGGCCACGCCCAGGTGCTGGATCCACACGAACGTGGTCGACAGGCAGGCGGCGGCGAAGCGTTCGATCACGGCGTCGACCGTCGCCGCCGAGGCGCCGAGACCGCCGACCCTCGCCGGGGCCGTCAGACCGTGGAAGCCGGCGGCGGCGAGGGCGTCGAAGCGTGCCGGCGGCACCGACGACGAACGATCGACCTCGTCGGCCCCCGGCGCCAGCACCGTCGCCGCCAGGCGGTCGGCCCGCTCGATCAGCGCGGGGTCGGGGTCCTCTGGACGGCCCCTCACCGACGGCCGCCTCGTCCTCGTGTCGGTGGGCGCCGGGGCTCGTCGGAGAACGAGCGGCCGTCGTAGAACGTGGGGTTGGTGTCGGGGCGGCCGCGCCGAGACGTCCACCGCCAGGTCAGCGAGATCCGGCCGTCGGGCGTCGGCGCCTTCGGGATCCCGTGCAGCCAGTCGCGCTGGCAGTGACCGCCCATGATGAGCAGGTCGCCGTCGCCCGGTTCGAGCACGAGGTCGTCGGGGTGGCGACCGGCCGGCACCCGCTCGGTCACCTCACGGAGGGGTTGACGCGGTCGTAACACGAACGGTCGGCGAGCGCCGAGGATCAGGATCGCGATCAGGGTGTCGTCGAGCCACCGCATCTCGCGGTCGCTGTGGAGACCCTGGAAGTCCTCGCCGTCCCGGTACCAGATGGCGGCCACACCGTCCCACCGCACACGGTGCCGCGACGCCAGGTGGAGCTGGGTCTG